>NZ_WSFU01000038.1 GCF_016820635.1 Anaeromonas gelatinilytica
TCTTTTGATAGAGAAGCCTTTAGTAGTTTAGAACTCCACTCCTTTAGGTGTGGGAGCAGTCAGACTTCTAATTATTAGGAATAATTATTTCTTTTTCGTTTTTCAAAGCTTTAAATGCTGTAGATAACATAAGTTTTATACGATTTAATTGATTAACTTCACTAGCACCGGGATCATAATCAATAGCTGCGATATTTGATTTAGGATAGGCACCTCTTAATTTCTTTATCATACCCTTTCCTGTTATATGATTAGGTAGACAAGCAAAAGGTTGTAAACAAACTATATTATTCACTCCTTCTTCTATTAACTCTACCATTTCTGCAGTAAGAAACCAACCTTCACCTGTTTGATTTCCTAAAGATAAATGTTTTTCTGCTCCTTTAGCCAATTTTTCTATTGAACTAGGAGGAGTAAACCTTTTACTCTCTTTCAATGCTTTCTTCATATCCTTACGATAATGTTCAATAGCTTTAATAGAAAAATTTCCTAATACTTTCTTTTTAAATGTTCCTGATAATTTATCATGCTTAAAATTACTATTATATCCTGAATATAAGAAGAAATCAGTTAAATCTGGTACTACTGCCTCAGCCCCCTCTTCTTCTAATGTTCCAACGATATCATTATTAGCTGTAGGATGAAACTTAACTAAAATCTCTCCTACTACACCAACCTTAGGCTTGATAATATCTTCATTAATTGGAAATTCATCAAAATCCTTTGTTATCTTATACATACATTCTTTAAATTCTTTCTTTCCTCCATTTATAATACTTTCCTTACATCTTTGCATCCATTTTCTAAATAATTTGTTAGCTGAACCCTTTATTTTTTCATAGGGTCTTACCTTATATAAGACTCTCATAAGTAAATCTCCATATACCATAGACTTAACCATGTTTTCTGCCATTTTGAATCCTATTTTAAATCCTGGTTGTTCCTCCATACCAGAAGCATTTAAAGATATTACTGGTATATGTTCCATTTTTGCATCTCCTAATGCTTTCCTTATAAAAGCTATATAATTAGTAGCCCTACAACCACCTCCAGTTTGACTTATAATTACAGAGGTATTATTTAAATCATATTTTCCAGATTTAAGGGCATTCATTATCTGCCCTACCGTTATTATTGAAGGATAACATGCATCGTTATTTACATATCTTAATCCTTCATCTATTGATTCATAGTCTACTGATGGAAGAATTTCTAAATTATATCCAGAATTTCTAACTCCAGTTTGTAATAATTCAAAATGTATAGGAGACATTTGAGGTGCTAATATAGTATGTGTTTTCTTCATTTCTTTAGTAAATATTGCTCTCTCAGGATATTTAAAAAGTCTTTCAGGTTTAAAATCTAATCTTTCTCTCTCTTTCATTGCAGCAATAAGAGATCTCATTCTAATTCTTGCTGCTCCTAAACTATTTATTTCATCTATTTTTAAAACAGTATAAATTTTCCCATATTGTTCTAAAATTTCATTTACCTGATCTGTAGTTACAGCATCTAATCCACAACCAAAAGAATTTAATTGAACTATTTCTAAATTCTTTTCCTTAGCTACAAAACTAGCAGCTCTATACATCCTTGAGTGATATACCCATTGATCAACAACTCTAATTGGTCTTTCTACAGTAGCTAAATCATCTATTGCATCTTCAGGAAAAACTGCTATTCCATAAGAATTAATCATTTCTGGGATACCATGATTAATCTCTGGGTCTATATGATAAGGTCTTCCAGTAAGAACAATGCCTTTTTTATTATTTTTATCAATATAATTTAAAGTTTCTTTTCCTTTTTTCTTTATGTCATTTTTAAAATTACCTAATTCTTTATAAGCCTCTTTTGCAGCTAATTTTATATCTGATCTTGATAAATTTTCATCTTCCAATTCTTCAATTAATCTTTTAATAAGTTTTTCTTTATTATCTAATGGTAAAAAAGGTTTATAAAATTTTATATTATCTCTATTTAACTCTTCCATATTGGCTTTTAATGTCTCTGGATATGATGTTACCACTGGACAATTATAGTGATTATCTGATTTTTTATCCTCCTCCACATTAAATGGAATACATGGATAAAAAATCTTTTCTACTCCTCTATTAATCAAATCTATTATATGTCCATGTGTTATTTTAGCCGGATAGCATACTGATTCAGAAGGTATACTATCCATTCCCATTTCATAAACTTTCTTAGAAGATCTTCTTGACAATACAACTCTATACCCTAGTTTATTAAAGAATGTAAACCAAAATGGATAATCTTCATACATGTTTAATACTCTTGGTATTCCTATTTCTCCTCTAATTGCTTCTTTTTTAGATAAAGGTCTATAATTAAATAATCTTTTATATTTATATTCATATAAATTGGGAACATCTGTATTCTTTTTCTCTAATCCTGCTCCTCTTTCACATCTATTTCCTGATACAAATTTTCTTCCATCAGAAAAATTATTTATTGTTAACAAGCAATTATTACCACAAAGTCCGCATCTATCTATAGTAGTATATATATTAAATGTTTTTATATTATCTTTATCTATAAGAGTTGTTTCATAGTTTTCTGTATACTTCTCTCTAGAAATCAATGCTGCTCCAAATGCTCCCATTATTCCAGCTATATCAGGACGTACTACTTCCTTCTCAGAAATAAGTTCAAGGGATCTTAATACTGCATCATTATAAAAAGTACCTCCCTGAACAACTAATTTTTCTCCTAATTCTTCTGGGCTTCTTAATCTAATTACTTTATATAGTGCATTTTTAATCACCGATATAGATATACCTGCTGATATATCAGCTACTTTTGAACCTTCCTTTTGAGCTTGCTTAACTCTAGAATTCATAAATACTGTACATCGTGTTCCTAAATCCACAGGATTCTTAGCTTTTAAACCTTCCTTAGCAAAATCAGCTACATCCATACTCAATGATTTAGCAAATGTTTCTATAAATGATCCACAACCAGAGGAACAAGCTTCATTCAACATAATGGAATCTATTACTCCACCTTTTACTCTTAAGCTCTTCATGTCTTGCCCACCAATGTCTAATATAAAGTCAACTCCTGGTAAAAAGAAATCTGCAGCTTTATAATGGGCTACTGTTTCTATCTCTCCTAAATCTATCTTTAAGGCTGATTTAATAAGATGTTCTCCATATCCAGTGACAGCAGAATTAACTATATTTGTATCATCATTCATATTATCATATAATTCTTTTATTGCATCTATACTTGAATTAAGAGGACTACCATTATTACTCCCATAATAAGAATATAATAAACTTCCTTCTTCATCTATTAATGCTACTTTTGTAGTAGTAGATCCTGCATCAATTCCTAAATAAGCATTTCCTTTATATGTCTCTAAATCTACTCTTTTTACTTTGTTTTTATCATGTCTTTCTTTAAATTTCTTATATTCCTCTTCATCTTTAAATAAAGGTTTAAGATTTTGATTTCCTCTATTATTTGTCTTATATATTCCAGGAACCCTTTCATATAAACATTCAAAGGGTACCGCATCCTGATCTCTTGAAGATAATGCTGCTCCCATTGCTACAAAATACTGAGAGTCTTCTGGAAATATTATATCTTCATCCCTTATTTTTAACGTTTCTATAAAACGACTTCTAAGTTCTGACATAAAATATAATGGTCCCCCTAGAAAGGCTATACTTCCTCTTATAGGTTTCCCTTGAGAAAGACCACCTATAGTTTGATTTACTACGGCTTGAAGAATAGATGCAGCAATATCCTCTTTTCTTGCTCCTTCATTAAGTAAAGGCTGTACATCTGTTTTTGCAAATACCCCACATCTTGAAGCTATAGGATATATAGTCTTATAACCTTTTGCTAATTCATTTAACCCCGCTGGATCTGTTTGTAATAAAGAAGCCATTTGATCTATAAATGCTCCTGTACCACCAGCACAAGTTCCATTCATCCTCTGTTCTATACTTTCTCCTAAATACGTAATCTTTGCGTCTTCTCCTCCCAATTCTATAGCCACATCTGTATCTGGTATAAATGTTTCTATACAACTAGTGCAGGCAATTACCTCTTGTATGAAAGATGTATTAAGTTCTTTGGAAATTCCCATACCTCCAGAACCTGTAATCATCATAGTTATTCTTTTCTTTTCTAATATCTTTTGAGCATCAGCGAATACCGAAATAACAGTCTTTTTAATATCAGAAAAATGTCTCATATAATTTTTGTAAAGAATATTGAATTCTGAATCTATAACTATCATTTTTATAGTAGTAGATCCTATATCCAAGCCTACATTTAATACGTCGTACATTTCTTCCCCTCCACATGTACATTTTAAATTTTATATAATTACAAAAACTTATATCTCTATTTCATTATATTACTTTTTATAAACGCTTTGTGAATCTTCAATCTAATTTAACTTAATTATATTTAACTAACATCTAACTGTCAATTGAAAATTAACAACAAAAAATAGATGCTATTAGGCATCCATTCTAGTTTCATCTTTATAATATCTTATTATTAAATCGTCTAAATCTTCACTAGTCTTTTGCGCATAATTCCTATTAAAAATATCCGTAGATAGTATTTTATTCAATTCCTCCCTTTTTTTATTAATCTTTACCTTTAGTATATCTTCTCTAATTCCACACATTATCTTGTTTCCCCCTTAATAATCCCCTTTGTAACTTATACGTTTATTACACACTATCGATAATTATACCATAACTTTAAAAATTTAAAATATTTTATTTATAATTTTTTTCATATTATAAATTTATATTTAATTTAATGTATAATTTTATTGTATTTTCTGCAATTATACTCAATTGTTATAATTTTTTAATAATTAAAAAACAATAACCTTAAACCTAGGTTCAAGGTTATTGTTTTAATCTTCATCTTTTTCTTCTTCTCTTGGTACATTCAAATAAGTTAATGTATCTTCTATAACATTTTTTGCTACTGGAGCTGCTATTGTACTACCATAATAAGTTTTTTTAGGATTAGGTTCATCTATTATAGTTAATACTACAACTTTAGGATCATCTATAGGTGCAACTCCTATAAATGAAGAAACATATTTCCCACTTATATACTTACCATCTACAGCTTTTTGAGCTGTTCCTGTTTTTCCGCCTACTCTATATCCAGGTATATATGCATTTCTCCCTGACCCTTCAGATACTACTTCTTCCAAAATATCCAAAACTGTCTGTGCCGTTTCTTTAGATATTACTTGCTTCGTATAAACAACTTCTTTTTTTTCAAGCTCATTACCTTCATCATCAATTATACTCTTCACTATATTAGGCTTCATTAACTTACCATCATTAGCAATAGATGATACAGAATTTATTAACTGTAATGGAGTAACTGCTATACCTTGTCCAAATGCCATGGTAGCTAAATCTACATCTTCCATGGATTTTGGATCCTTTAATAACCCACCTATTTCTGAAGGAAGCTCTATCCCAGTAGGTTCTCCCATTCCAAAAGCTCTAATATACTCATTAAGTGTCTCTTTTCCTAATCTTAATCCTAATTGTACAGCGACTTCATTACAAGAATTTTGAATACCTTCTGACAATGTCTGTATTCCATGATCCTTTAAACAAGTAATGTTACCTGGAACTTCAGTTACTTTTCCATCACAATAAAAAGTTTCATTTAAATCTACTATTCCTTCTTCCAGACTAGCAGCAAGTAATAATATCTTAAATGTAGAACCTGGCTCATATACATCGGAAATTAAAGGATTTTTCCACATATCATATAATTCATCTTGTTTTTCTTCCCAAGATTTTTGACTAAATTCCAATATCTGTTCTTCACTTAAATTTATCCATGGCATATTAGAATCATATGTAATATTCATTCTTTCATTTGGATCATAATCAGGTTTAGAAGCCATAGCTAATATATCTCCAGTTTTAGGATCCATTACTATTACAGAAGCATTTTTAGCTTCATTCTCTTTTAAAGCGTCTTTTGCAGCATTTTCAGCATGATATTGTATTGTTTCATCTATAGTTAAAACCAAATTTTTCCCATTTTCCTCTTCATATTTCTTTTGATAATTATATGGTAATTCCATTCTATTTCCGTCTACAGTTTTAATCCATCTTCCAGGAGTACCCATTAATTCTTCATTAAAATACCTTTCAATACCATACTGACCAACTCCATCTCTATTAGTATTTCCTAATACTTGAGCTAAAAAATTCCCAAAATGATAATATCTTTTACTAGTTTCATCTATACTAATACCTTCTAATTTTTCTTTTTTCAATAATTCTGCTTTTTCTCTATCTACATCTCTCTCTATTTCTACCCAATTATCTTCTGATTTTATAGCTGTCTCTACTTTTTCTTCTTCTAATTCCAATATTTTAGATATTCTTTCTATATATTTATCATAATCCTTTTCATCTAT
This sequence comes from Anaeromonas gelatinilytica, assembly GCF_016820635.1. Classification (GTDB taxonomy): domain Bacteria; phylum Bacillota; class Clostridia; order Tissierellales; family SIT17; genus Anaeromonas; species Anaeromonas gelatinilytica. Next base: position 6,455 of record NZ_WSFU01000038.1, read on the forward strand.
TTGATTTGGAATTACTGATATAGTATATAATGATATATTAGTAGCTATTTTCTTGCCATTTCTATCATATATATATCCTCTTTGAGGATTAAGAACTATATCTCTAGTCCATTGTTGTACAGCTTTTGTACTAAAAGTTTTCTTCTTGACAATTTGTAAATATCCTAATCTAATAATAAGAATAAATATTAATAATGATACAAATATAGCTATTAATATTAATCTATTTTTAACTAATTTTTTAAAAGATTCCATCTTATTTCCTCCATTTCTTATTAAAATTATTTTATCATAGGATATTATTTTTTTCACTATTAGTATAAATTAAAATAAACCAACTTTTCTAGTCGGTCTATTCTAAGGGGGTAGTTTTAAATTGTTTTAATGTTAAAACATTATATTTCTATAAATTTCAATATTTCTATTTTGGTTATATCTGTTCTCTTTGCTCATCGCAAAAAACTTATTCTCTATAAGATTGTATAAATACATTTTAAATTCCTCCTTCACAAAAATACATTAACCTCGTTATTAATAATCATTATCAATTGTTTTTTTCGTTCATACTTTCCATCACTATTTTATTCTAAACACATTAAAATAAACTTTTTATTTCAATGAAAGATTTCTTAGAAGAATTCTCATTATACTGTACATAAAACATTACTTTATCATAATTTGGAGATATTCTAACCTCTACATTTAAAATATCTTCTCCATAATAAGATTTAAAATCTGTTATATCGTTTACTTTTAAATTTTTATCGATTGTAAATATTCCTTCATCAGAAATTAAAAATATATTATCTCCCTCTCTGGAATATTCATATAAATATCCTGTTTCTTTACTTATCATTTTTTCTTTCCCCAAATCTATTATATTAATACTTTTTATATTCGTGTCACTATCCATAAATATAAATATATCATTTTCAAATAATTCTATCGGAGTTACTTTATGTACAGGATATCCAAGACTTAAATCCACCTTATCTTCTAATATAACATTATTATTTTTTGTATTAATATCTATATAGTGAACTTCTCCATTGATCTTATCTAATGAAGATTCTAGCAATTTTTTTACTTCATCTTCATGAGCAGTTTCCATTATTATTCCTTTATCATCTTCCGACCAATATATTTCTGAAGTAGTTAATTTATTATCAAATTCTATCTTTGTCAAATTTTTAGTTTTGGTATCATATATTCCTATTTTATTAGATAAGCAATAATTAATCTCTAAATCACTAAAAATATAATCACTATATTCCTTAGATTGAATTAAAAATGCTAGTTTTTCTCCATCATTAGACCACTTAGGATTAGTAAGTATCGAATCATCTATATTTATTTCCTTTTCAATACCTTCATTTATATCTATAATATTTATCTGATTTTTAATATTAGGAATCTGTGAAACTATATGATTAGAATCTGGACTCCAAGTAGCTCCTAAATAAGAAAATACATAATCAATATCTGGTATATAATTTGCTTCTTGTATATCATCCTTATCTACATAATAAATAAATCTATTATTTTCTTTATCTTTTTCTTTTATATGTCTTCCATTAATTATTATTTTTTTACCATCTGGAGAAATACTATACCATTTCTGATTTTCTGTTATTCTTTTACTTTCTCCTTTATTATTCATATAATATAATCCATTAAAACCATCATTAGAGTAGATTACCCCTCCATCATCTAATCTTCTGTAATCCCACAAAACCCCTTCTATATTAAATTTTAAATCTATTTCATCTTTATTTACATTATAATTATATATATCATTTTGTATATCATTTGCTTCATCATATGAATAATTAAAACTTATAGTATTATTATCAAACCAACTCAGTGACGTTATAGGATTTATAGCCTTAGATGAAAGTTTTATATATATACTTTCTTTATCTTTTTCTAAACGTATATCTTCTAATTTCTTAGATTTTTCATCTTCACTAGGTTTTTCTTCTACATCATTTTTAGAATCTTCATATTCATCAATTTCTTCTTTTGATATATTATCAGTTTCATTACTATTAGCATCAATATTTCCTAATGATAATGAAGCTATAAGAATTAATGTAATTACTGAAAATATAATAAGTATTCTCTTATCTTTCAATCACGCCACCACCCATTTACTATTCTTATTTTTTATCTTTAGTAATTATGTCATTATTTAGTATATACCCTTATTTTATTTCTTTATAGAGATATTAATTTACAATATGATTACATTTTTATTTCTGTAAAATTTAAAAAAACTTAACTTAAATATTTAAGTTAAGTTTTTTAAATTACTATTTAAATTTTCTTTGTCTCATCATTTCAAAGGCTAATACCGAAGCTGCTGAAGTTGCTGCTAAAGAAATACCAGCTTCTCTGTCATAAGGTATTTGTATTATAGTATCTGCCTTATCTAAAAAAGATCTGGTGATTCCTCTCTTTTCTCCTCCTATCAATAAAAACATTGGAACAGCAAGATCAGCTTCATATAGTGGTATAGAATTCCTGTTGGAGGTACAAGCCAATGTCAATCCCTTATCTTTGAAAAATTCAGCAGCATCCTCAATATTTTCAGCCACTGCCATAGGCATCAATTCAGTAGTACCGGCTGAAGCTCTAGCCACTACTGATGTAGCCTTCATCCAATTTCTAGGATTCATTACTACACCATCAACACCGGCTAAATATAAACTTCTAACCGCATATGCAAAATTATATGGATCCTCTATACCATCCAACATTACAATAAATGGATTTTCCTTATTATTAATCAAAGTCTCTAGAGAAAGAAACCTCTTTTCTCCTGCCTTTGCTATGATTCCTCCATGAGTCTTTCCTTGAGCCATTTCATCAATTACTTCCCTTTTTACTCTTTTAACTTTTATACCAGTATTGTTTACCATCTTCTCAAAATTCTTAGTATCTCTATTTTTCTTATTCTTATCTATGTATATCCTGCTAATCCTTCTACTCTTTCCTTTAATTGCTGATTCTATTGATAATCTACCTTCTAGTATATATTCCTTTGTCATTTTTCTACTCCTAACTTAATTAACTATTTTCTACTATTAATGTATATTTCTACTTTACTGTCATATCCATCTTTTATTTTCATTACTACTTCATTATTTGATGAATCATAGCTTTTTCCGTCGATTATACCTATTGGTAATACTCCCACTGAGGTTCCACTCATAAATACACCTTCAAGACTAACTAATTCCTCTTTCCTTAAAAGTCTCTCCTGAACCTCTACATTAATATCATCACATACCTCTAATATCTTTTCCCTAGTAATACCCATCAGTACATCTTCATTCGGAGCAGTAAAAACAATATCTCCCTTTATAAAAAAAATATTAGACCGACTTCCCTCCGTTATATGTCCTTCATCATTAACTAACAGAGCCTCAAAAGCATCCTCTTTTTTAATCTTTATTTTTACATTCCTTTTAAAATTATCATTTATCTTCTTAGACTGAGGATTATCCCTAATGGCATTAATAGTTATAGCCTTAACTCCTTCTTCATAATAACCTTTATCAGGATAAAAACTATCTATAAAATAAAATACAGATTCAAACCCTCCATCATGATAATTTAGTATTATCTTTATATTCATATTATACATTTTATTTTCCATTATTAATTTATCAATATTATCTATTATAGTTCTTTCTTCAATTCCTATTTCCTTACCTATTAAATTGCAAGACTTTTTTAATCTTTCTATATGCTCATCCAAGAAAAGAACTACTCCATCAATTACTCTAATAACTTCATATACCTTTTGTCCATCTTTCAGATATACATCCTCATTATTTTCATAAACATTTCCATTATATATAATAAATTTCCCATTACTCTCTATTTTCATATCATCACCTCTTCCTATACTAATACTAGTATAACAAATATTTTCCTTTTAATTAATCATCTTTTTGATAATATAAAAAAATAAAAAAGCGTATCCGCGCAACTCAAGGAAACCTAGTTTCCCTTTGACGGTGTATAATACGCGCACCTGAGCACCCTTCTAGTACGGCAGGAGATTTCATCCCCTACAATCCCTATTTTTTATTGTCTTCTAATATTTTCTGTAACTATTAACCCTTGTATTTATCAATACTTTAAAACTCTTATTAAATAAACTGTACTAGACAATAAAAAATGTGATATATATCACATTAATTTCTAATTGATATATGTTATCAATAATATATAAGAAATTTACAGTTTACATTAACAAAAATTATGTTATAATTAAAACAAAATATTGTATACAATATCCAGTATGTAAAAATATTATCTTAAAGGAGGACATTTTAATGAATAAGGAATGGAAAGATTTTAATGAAGGTAAATGGTTAAAAGAAATCAATGTAAGAAATTTTATTCAAAAAAATTATACTCTCTACAAGGGAGATGACTCATTTTTAGAAGATGCTACAGAAAATACAACAAAACTTTGGAATAAAGTTTTAGACTATATGAAGGAAGAAAGGAAAAAAGGTATATTAGATGTAGATACTAAAGTAATATCTACTATTACATCCCATGATTCAGGATATATTGATAAAAATTTAGAAAAAATAGTTGGTATTCAAACAGAAAAACCATTAAAAAGATCTATAATGCCCTTTGGTGGTATAAGAGTTGTAAAAGGGTCTTTAGAGGCTTATGACTATGAACTAGATGAAGAAACATCAGCTATATTTGATAATAAGTATAGAAAAACTCACAATGATGGAGTATTTGATGTATACACTGATGAAATTAGAAAAGCTAGAAGATCTGGAATCATTACAGGACTTCCTGATGCCTATGGTAGAGGTAGAATTATTGGTGATTATAGAAGAGTTGCACTATATGGTGTAGATAAATTAATCAAAGACAAAAAAGAAGAGAAGAAACAATTAGATGACAATATTATGTCATCTGATATTATCAGACTTAGAGAGGAAATAGCTGAACAGATATATGCCTTAGAGGAACTTAAAGAAATGGCAGCTAAATATAATTTTGACATTAGTAAACCAGCTAAAAATTCAATAGAAGCTGTTCAATGGACATATTTTGGATATTTAGCAGCAGTTAAAGAACAAAATGGTGCTGCAATGTCCTTAGGTAGAGTTTCTACTTTCTTAGATATATACTTTGAAAGGGATTTAGCTAAGGGTATTATTACTGAAAAAGATATTCAAGAAATAATAGATCATTTTGTAATGAAATTAAGAATGGTTAGATTCTTAAGAACTCCTTCATATGATGAATTATTCTCAGGAGATCCAACTTGGGTTACCGAAGTAATCGGTGGTATGGGCATAGATGGAAGAACTCTTGTAACTAAGAGTAGCTTTAGAATACTTCATACATTATATAATATAGGCCCAGCTCCTGAACCAAATTTAACAGTATTATGGTCTGAAAGATTACCTGAAAACTTCAAGAAGTTTGTTACTAAGGTGTCCATAGACACTAGTGCAATTCAATACGAAAATGATGATTTAATGAGAGAATATTATGGTGATGATTATGGTATAGCTTGCTGTGTATCTGCCATGAAAATAGGTAAACAAATGCAATTCTTTGGAGCTAGAGCAAACTTAGCTAAGGCATTATTATATGCTATAAACGGTGGAAAAGATGAAAAAAGTGGTGTTCAAGTAGGACCTAACTTTGAACCCATTACATCTGAATACCTAAACTATGATGAAGTATCTGAAAAATTTAATCTTGTAATGGATTGGTTAGCACAATTATATATCAATACATTAAATATAATTCACTATATGCATGATAAATATGCTTATGAAAGAGTACAAATGGCATTACATGACAAGGATATAGTAAGAACTATGGCAGCTGGTATAGCAGGATTATCTGTTGTAGCTGACTCATTATCAGCAATCAAACACTCTAAAGTTAAAGTTATTAGAAATAAAGAAGGTCTAGCAGTAAATTATGAAGTAGAAGGAAAATACCCTGCTTTTGGTAATAATGAAGATAGTGTTGATGAAATAGCTACTTCTATAGTTAAAAACTTCATGAATAAACTCAGAAAACAAGAAACTTATAGAAATTCAATTCCTACTCTATCAATCCTTACCATCACATCAAATGTAGTATATGGTAAGAAAACAGGAAGTACTCCTGATGGTAGAAAGGCCGGAGAACCTTTTGCTCCAGGAGCAAACCCAATGCATGGTAGAGATTCAAATGGAGCTATTGCTTCTATGGCATCAGTAGCCAAGATACCATATGAACATTCAGAAGATGGTATTTCATATACATTCTCTATAGTTCCTAAGGCCCTTGGTAAAACAGAGGACGATAGAATTAATAATCTAGCCGGTCTACTAGATGGATATTTCCATGATGAAGGACATCATATAAATGTAAATGTATTTGATAGGGATACTCTATTGGATGCTATGGATCACCCAGAAAAATATCCTCAATTAACTATTAGAGTATCTGGATATGCAGTAAACTTTATTAAGCTTACTAAAGAACAACAAATGGATGTAATAAATAGAACATTCCACAATAGAGCATAAAATATTTCAACTGGAATCTTAAATGAGGAGGGGTAAATATGAATATAAAAGGTAATATTCATTCCATAGAAACCTGTGGTACAGTAGATGGTCCAGGAATAAGATTTGTGATATTCACCCAAGGCTGTCCCTTAAGATGTCAATACTGTCATAACCCCGATACCTGGAAAACAAATGAAGGTAATAGAATAACTGTAGATGAATTAATAGCTAAAATTAAAAAATATAAATCCTACATGAAATTTTCCGCTGGTGGAGTCACACTCACTGGAGGAGAACCTCTATTACAACCGGAATTTGCGAAGGAATTATTCAAGAAATGTAAAGAAGAAAACATCCATACAACAATAGACACATCGGGATTTATTTCCCTGGAAAAAATTACAGATGTATTAGAATATACTGATTTAGTTTTATTAGATATTAAATCTTTCAATCCCACTCTATATAAAGATTTAACTGGTGTAAGTAATAATCCAACGATAAAATTGGCTAAATATCTATCTGATATAAATAAGCTAACTTGGATTAGACATGTAATAGTTCCTAATTTAACTGATAAAGAAGAAGATTTAATTGCTTTAGCTGAGTTCCTATCAAGTCTTAATAATATAGAAAAGGTAGAACTCCTCCCCTTTCACAAGATGGGTGAATACAAATGGGAAGAATTAGGATATAAATATAAACTTAAAAATACCTCTACTCCATCAGAAGAAACAATGGAAATGGCAGTTAAGATATTTAAAGAAAGAAATGTTAATGTTATATATGAATAGGCACTGGAAATCCAGTGCCTATTTTTTATGTAACATATATTCTCTAAGCCATAATAGTAACAATATCTAATTTTCACTTACTTTCATTGAAATTGCTGTTATTAATAATATACTAGGTAAGGGCCATACTCCTAAAATACTTAGTAATGTATATGTAGGATCTTCATTTGAATCCCATTGCATAACTATTTCTTCTTGCAAAAAGAAAAGCATAATAGCATTCCATATAAGACAAGCAATAACTACTACTAAATTTATTCTATGATATAACCTGTAAAGTAAATTTTTCTTATTTTATAACAGATTGAAAATTCTAACAACTATAATTTTAACTATAACTATAATATCACTCTACAAAAATTCCTATTACTTTTATGTAGTTCTATAAATTTTCCAAAATAATATTTGATAAATTAAGACAACTTATTTGCTTTCTTATTCTTATCAGCTATCCTACACATACGATTATCATTAGTTACAACTATAATTATTTTTTCAGCTTTTATTTCATCTAACAATTCCCTTGATTCATTAATATTATCCGTATAAAATGAACTAAAATCCTTTATGAGCATTAATAATCACTCCTTATATTTTATACTTAATAACTTAATAAAATAAATATCTACTTTATTTTATGTTCATTTTTATACTATCTTAATTCTAAGGGTTTTTTCAACAAAAATGGATAAACAACATATATAAACGTATAAACAACATACAATGTCGTTCATACACCAGTAAATGTCGTTTGTCTATATGAAAATTCAAATTTCTCACTTTTACTTTCCTTATAAATTTCCTATTAAATAAGAATATAAATCTTCTAAATTAGGCGAATCAAATTGAATATCTTCTGGTAAATTATCTCCAACTATTCTTATTCTAATAGCATTATGATGATGCTTTACAGAAATAACATTATAGAGATCATTATATTCTTCAAACTCTTCCCTTTTAATTTCTTTAATTCCTACTTTCCCTTTAAGTCTATACAAAAGATCATTAAGATTTCCTTGCCGTAATATCTTACCTTTGTTCATTATTGCAATCTCATCAGTAATTAGATCTAAATCTTCAACTATATGAGATGAAACAATAATAATCATATCTCTGGAAAGATTTATTAGTAATTTTCTAAATTCTAATCCTAAAGTAGGCTCATCAATTATTAAAATCTTTGGTTTAACTAATAATGCCTGTGCAATTCCCAAACTACGTAACATTCCTTCTGATAAATTTTTTATCTTTTTAGACTGTTCTCTCCACAAATTTGTTTCTTTTATTATTCTATCTATTTCTTTACTATCTTCTACTTTTTTTAAAATAGAAATATATTCTAAAGCTTCTCTAACTGTTAATTGCTTAAATAAAGAAAAATTTTGTGGTAAATATCCTGTATAAACACTAATATCCTTCTTTCTTACTTTTTCTAATGTAATAAAACCTTGATAATCAATTAACCCTACAATACATTTAATTAAAGTAGTTTTTCCTGCTCCACTTGGCCCAAGTAATCCAAATATACCATGTTCCATTTGTATATTTATCTTGTCAAGAACTTTCTTCTTACCATAATATTTTGATACATTAGTAATTTTTAAAGTACTCATAACTCCTCCTTGTATAATGAACATGTAGTCAAGCTACAGGTTCAATCTAATTTATTTATTATATAA
>NZ_WSFU01000104.1 GCF_016820635.1 Anaeromonas gelatinilytica
TTCAAATTTTCTACTTATGCATGCAATGGGACCAAATGTAGCAGGAGTTATTGGTTCAGCGGTGGCAGCAGGTTTATTATTAATGTTTTTTGCTTAAATTTAAGTCGGTCTTTTTTGGACCGACTTTAATTATTTTTAAAATATTATAAAATTGGGTACATTAAATGATATAATTATATTAAAAATATGAGAGGTGATATAATGAGTAAAGAAAAGAGTTCAGGAGTAAAAGGACTTACATTAGGATTATTGATAGGAGGAGCTGTAGGGTTAATGCTATCTCCAGAAACCGGAAAAGAAAATAGAGAGAAGTTAAAGAAAAATTTATATAAGGCTTCAGATAAGTTGAAGGAAATTGCAGAAAGTATTAATACAGAAGAACATACGAATTATGTGAATATAGAAAATGATGATATTTCTGAAAATGGTTCAGTATTTATTAATGAAAAACATATAGATGATGTGGACTTAGACTAGATATATGTTGAATACAAAAAGCTAGTCAGGGGGTAAAAAAGTGAAGGATAAAATTATAGAAATATTAAGGGAAAATAAAGGATTGTTCATATCTGGTCAAGATATAAGTGATAAATTAAATGTATCGAGAACTTCTATATGGAAACATATCTCAAAACTAAAAGAAGAGGGATATATTATTGAGTCTGTATCTCGAAAAGGATATAGGTTATTAAAGTCTCCAGATTTATTAGAACCCAGCCTAATAGATAAATTATTAAATACTAAATATATGGGAAGAAAAATTTATCATTATGATTCTATTGATTCCACAAATAACGAAGCAAAAAAATTAGCACAAAATGTAGAGGAAGGTACGATAGTAATAGCAGAAGAGCAATTAGGAGGTAAGGGAAGATTAAATAGAAAATGGACATCTCCTAAAAGGAAAGGAATATGGATGTCCGCAATTTTCAAGCCAAATATTTCTCCTTCAGAATCTCCTAAAATAACTCAGATAGCAGCTGCAGCAGTCTCTAAGGCAATTGAAGGTATTGGAATAAGCAATAAAATTAAATGGCCAAATGATATAGTAATTAGAGGAAGAAAAGTTTGTGGTATTTTAACAGAAATGAGTGGAGAAATAAATAGGGTAAATTATATTATCATAGGGATAGGAGTAAATGTTAATTTGGAAGAAAAAGATTTTTTGCAAGATATTAGAAACAATGCAACTTCATTAAAAATAGAAAAAAGAGAATCTATTAATCGAGTAAAATTGATAGCAAAAATATTAAATGAATTTGAGTATCTTTATGAAGATTTTATTAATACTGGATCAATTAAAAATTCTGTAGATATATGCAAAAAGAATTCAGCATTAATAGACAAAAGGGTAAGAGTTATAAATGGGAATAATATAAAGGAAGCAATAGCAATGGATATAGACGAAAATGGAAGATTATTAGTAAGGTATGATGATGGAAGTTCTGAAAGGATAATTTCAGGAGAAATTTCCATTAGAGGAATAAAAGGATATGTGTAATTTTTATTGATATTTTAAAATAAACCTGCTAGAATAATTATTGTATTAAAGCTGGTAACCTTATTGGTATCGGACTGCTATAAAATATATTAAATAAAATACGACTAGTATTCTCTAAGAAACTAGAGCGGGAGGTATGTAAAATGAAAAAAAAAGCTAAGAAGCCAATCACAACTAAGAGATTAGCTATTATTGGTATGCTTGGAGGTATATCTGCAATTTTAGGTTTGACTCCTATTGGTTTTATTCCAATAGGACCAACGAATGCGACAATAATGCACATACCTGTTATTATTGGAGCTATAATTGAAGGCCCTGTTGTGGGTGTTTTGGTAGGTTTGATTTTTGGGATATTTAGTATTATAAGAGCAATAACTGCTCCCACTGTAGTATCACCATTGTTTTACAATCCATTGGTATCTGTATTACCTAGATTATTAATAGGAATAACAGCGTATTACTCTTATATTACATTTAAAAAGATGGGAAAGAAATCATCTATAATTACATTAGTAATAATATGGGTAAGTACTATATTTTATTTAGGGAATAATCTTATTAGTGGATTAAATACAGGGAAATCTATGACATTATTAAATATTTTTCTTATATTAATTACTATTTCTGTTGGATATTATTCATTTAAAAAGTTTAATGGTGATGCAGTTGAAATAGTAATTTCATCAGCAATAGGAACACTAACTAATACAATAGGTGTATTAGGAATGATATATTTATTATATGGAGAAAAATATGTTGAATTAACTGGTGGAGATACAGCCTTTGTTGGAAAGGCTATATTGAGTATAGGAATTGCGAATGGAATACCAGAGGTTATAGTTGCAATGATAATAGTAACTGCTGTAGTATCGGGAGTGAAGAAGAAGGTTTAAAAATAAAAAGAAGGTGACGGAAGTGGTTTTAGTAATTGATGTGGGAAATACTAATATTGTTTTAGGGATATATAATGATGAGGAACTTTTAAAGTCTTGGAGAATTGCTACTGATAAAAATAAATCCTCTGATGAATATGGAATGCTTATAGATAGATTATTTAGTTATAACGGATATAAATTAACTGAAGTAGAAGCTATTATAATTTCTTCTGTAGTGCCACCATTAATGTATTCATTACAAGCTATGAGTATAAAATATTGTAATAAGGAAGCTTTAGTGGTTGGACCTGGGATAAAAACAGGTATGAATATTATCTATGATAATCCTAGAGAAGTAGGAGCAGATAGAATTGTAAATGCTGTTTCTGCATATCAGCAATATGGAGGCCCCATAATAATAGTTGATTTTGGTACAGCTACCACTTTTTGTGGAGTTTCAGAAGAAGGAGATTATCTAGGGGGTGTTATAGCTCCAGGAATTAAAATATCTAGTGAAGCTCTATTTCAAAGGGCAGCAAAGCTTCCAAAGGTTGAATTGAAAAAGCCTGGAAAAGTAATAGGTAGAAATACAGTAAATAGTATGCAATCTGGTATAATATATGGATATGTAGGATTAGTTGATTATATTATAGAGAGAATGAAGAAGGAATCTAATTTAGAGAAGGCCAAAGTTATAGCTACTGGAGGTCTTTCAACATTGATAGCATCTGAAACCAAAAATATAAATAAAATAGACAAGCTTCTTACTCTTGAAGGATTAAGAATAATTTATGAACTAAATAAGGATACTATATAAGCTCGACATGATGTCGAGTTTATTCTTTAGCAATGAGGTGATGAGGTGAAAATTGGAAATATTACATTAGAGAATAATGTGTTTTTAGCTCCTATGGCTGGAGTAACTGATTTGTCCTTTAGACTTTTGTGTAAAGAACAGCATGTAGGACTTTTATATACTGAAATGGTGAGTGCAAAGGGACTATATTATGGAGATAGGAAGACGGAAGAATTAATGAAAATAGAAGAGGAAGAAAGACCAGTTTCCCTTCAGATTTTTGGGTCTGATGCTGATATTATGAGTAATGTAGTTAAAAATAAATTAAATCATAGAGAGGATATTGATATTATAGATATTAATATGGGATGTCCAACACCAAAAATAGTCAAAAATGGTGATGGAAGTGCTTTATTAAAAAAACCTCAACTAATAAAAGAAATAGTATCAAAAATTGTAAGTGTATCTAACAAGCCAGTAACCGTTAAGATACGAACAGGATGGGATGAAAATGATATCAATGCAGTTGAAATAGGAAAAATTATAGAAGAAAGTGGTGCTACTTTACTTGCTATACATGGAAGAACTAGAGAACAATTTTATTCTGGTGAAGCTAATTGGGATATTATAAGAGATGTAAAAAAAGCTATAGATATTCCTGTAATAGGTAATGGCGATGTGTTTACTCCTGAATATGCTAAAAGAATGATAGAATATACTAATTGTGACGGTGTAATGATAGGGCGTGGAGCTAGAGGTAACCCTTGGTTATTTAGTAGAACAGTTAAATTATTAAATGAGGGAATATTATTACCAGAACCTATAGATGAAGAGAAAATAAATATGTGTATAAGACATCTTAATTTATTATGTAAATATAAAGGTGAAAGCATTGCTGTAAAGGAAATAAGAAAACATATAGGATGGTATATAAAAGGTATGCATAATTCTTCTTTTATTAGAGGAGAATTAAATAGTATGGATAGTAAAGTTAAAATAATAAATTTATTAAAGGAGTATATTAACTCTATAAATTAAGGGATTAAATATAAAGAATAGATATATATTCCCTTTCATATAATACTTATACAATAATTGGTGTACAATAGTATGAGTATTGGGGTGAGATATATGCAAAGGTTTATTTATGTTGTATCAGCAAAAACTTATTATGATCAATTAAGAAAAAAGGGAACATATAAACATATTCCGGAGTTTTTACTTAAAATAATGGATAAAAAGATATCAGGAAATATATTAACAGAAATTAAATTTAAAGAAGATATAATAGGATATTGTATTGGAATCACGATGAGAGAAGATTTGACCAAAGATGAATTGGCAAGTAGGATTGAAGATTTTATTGAAAATAAATCGCCCATAGAAAAAATAAATGTTATAATATTTGAAAATGATAATGATTTAATATTTACAAAAACATTAATAGAAAAAAATATTTTAGAGGTTACAGATATATCAAAGGATATAAAGATAAAGACGATACCTTTTGTTTTAAAGAAATTAGTTAGTAAGATAAAAAGGTTTAATAAGGGAATAGAATTATTGATTATTCCTGAGAAAAAAGATGATGTAAGTGCTATCATTGAAAAAAATTTATCAGATATAAAGTATATATCAGTCTATACAGAGAGTGAAGAAATAGGTAATAGTGTATTTGATGATGCAATTAAAGATATAGGATTATCAATAGAAATAATTAAAGATTTATCTAAAATTAATAGATTTGATGTAATTATTAATTTTAGAAAGAATATAAATTTTATTAAATGGGTAAAAAGAAATAGTATAGTATTTAATATATATAATAATTTATCATATGAAAATAATTCATGTATTATTGTAGATGATTTTACATTTGATAATTTAGGATTGATGAATAATGTTAATAAGAACATTAGTTTTAAGGAAGAAATACCATCTAGTATCTATTCCTATAAAGAAACTTTTGATATAAGGGATTTTAGAAGGTTAGAAATTAATAAAAATCTTTATAATTTAGAGGAAATTTGTGATAGATTTATTGTTAAAAAATGAGTATATAACAATTAGAAAGTATATTGCAAATATTCTTGACATAATAAGTTTACTAAATTATAATAATGAACATATATATATGGAATAGAGAAATAATTAAAATCATTGTAAGAAGGAGAGTAGAATTCAATGGCACAAAATAAAGATGTTGTTTTGACAGTTGAGGGGTTAAAAAAAGTAGAGGCTGAATTAGAGCAACTTAAAACAGTTAGAAGGAAAGAAGTAGCAGAAAGAATTAAAACTGCTATAGCTTTTGGAGATATAAGTGAGAATTCTGAGTATGACGAAGCTAAAAATGAACAGGCACAAGTTGAAGAAAGAATTTTTAAATTAGAGAATATGGTAAGAAATGCTAGAATAATAGATGATGAAGATATATCATTAGAAATTGTAAGTGTTGGTTCTAAGGTGAAAGTTTTAGATTTAGAATATGATGAAGAAGTAGAATATTCTATAGTAGGTTCTGCTGAGGCAGATCCTTATGAAGGAAAGATTTCTAATGAATCACCAGTAGGAGATGCTTTATTAGGAAAAAAAGTAAATGATTTGGTCGAAGTACAAGTTCCAGATGGAACTATTAAGTATAAAATATTAGAAATAAGTAGATAAAAAACGGAGGTAGATGTAAGGATGAGTAATGGTGAAAATAACCTTAATGAATTACTTCAAATAAGACGAGAGAAATTACAGAAGCTAAAGGAAGAAGGAAGAGATCCTTTCAAGATTGAAAAATACAAACCTACTCATCATAGTAAATTTATAATAGAAAACTTTGATGAAATGGAAGGAAAAACAGTAATTGTTGCTGGAAGGATTATGAGTAAAAGGGGTCAAGGTAAAGTAGGATTCTATGATATACAAGATAGTGAAGGTAGAATTCAAGTATTTGCTAAAAAAGATCTTTTAGGAGAAGAGGAATACAATCTTTTAAAAACTTATGACATAGGTGACATAATAGGATTAGAAGGAGAAGTATTTAAAACCAGGATGGGAGAAGTATCTATAAGAGCTAAAAAAATAGATTTACTGTCCAAATCGCTTCAAGTATTACCAGATAAATGGCATGGACTTAAAGATGCAGATTTAAGATATAGGCAGAGATATACCGATCTTATAGTGAATCCTGATGTAAAAGAGACTTTTATACTCAGATCTAAAATAATGAAAGCCATAAAAGAATTTTTAGATAATAGAGGATATTTAGAAGTTGAAACTCCAATACTTAATACTATAGCAGGAGGAGCAACAGCAAAACCTTTTATAACTCATCATAATACATTAGATATTGATATGTATCTAAGAATAGCCAATGAGTTATATCTTAAAAGATTAATAGTTGGTGGATTTGATAAAGTTTATGAAATGGGAAGAATGTTTAGAAATGAAGGTATGTCTATAAAGCATAATCCAGAATATACTTCAATAGAACTATATGAAGCCTATGCAGATTATAAAGATATGATGGAAATTACTGAAAATGTAGTTGCTTATGCTTCAGAAAAAGCTCTTGGAACCACTAAAATAGAATATCAAGGTACAGAGATTGATGTTGCTCCTCCATGGAATAGAATGTCTATGGAAGAAGCAGTTAAGAAATATACTGGAGTAGATTTTGATGAAATAAATACAGATGAAGAAGCTATAAAAGCTGGAAAAGAAAAGGGTATAGAAATAAAAGCTGGTATGACTAGAGGGCATATAATAAATGAATTATTTGAAGAGTATTGTGAAGAACATTTAGTACAACCAACATTTATAACACATCATCCGGTTGAAGTATCACCTCTTGCTAAGCGTAATCCAGATGACCCAAGAAAGACTAATAGGTTCGAAGCCTTTATCAACACTTGGGAGATTGCCAATGCATTTTCTGAGTTGAATGATCCTATTGATCAAAAAGAAAGATTTGAAGATCAATTAAAGGCTAGGGAAGCTGGAGACGATGAGGCACATATGATGGATTTAGATTTTGTAAATGCATTAGAAGTAGGATTACCACCAACAGGTGGTTTAGGAATAGGAATAGATAGACTTATAATGATACTAACAAATAAATCTTCTATAAGAGATGTATTATTGTTTCCTACTATGAAACCAATAGAATAATTATATAAGACATGTCATTTCAATATGATATGTCTTTATTTTAGGCTCTATGTGAATAGTTGGGGTAGGTATTCCGTTGAATACCTACCTTAATCTTGTTTATCAAGATTCTGTGGTCATATCTTGTTTATGCTTAAAAATTAAGAAAAATATACATAACAAATAAACTTAGGAAAATAAAGAAAAGTGATGAGATTATATATCATCACTTTTTTGTTATTTCTGTATTATAAATTAACAATGATATATATTAAAATATTCTGATATTTCCATGAAAAATGAAGGAAATGGAAAATGTTTGTAGAATAGATAGTAAAGGTTAAAATAAGTAAAAAAGTTTCAGTACATACTTTGAGACATTCCCTTGCAACACATTTTTTAGTAAGAAAGGATTGAATAAATTAATTGATTTAATAACTAATGGTCAAGTAGAAAAAATAATTATATTTTATAAGGATAGACTTGTTCGTTTTGGGTTTGAGTTGATAGAAAATATATGTACTAAATTTGGTACAAAAATAGAAATTATAGATAATACAGATAAAACAGAAGAACAGGAGTTGGTTGAAGATTTAATCCAAATAGTTACTGCTTTTAGTTGGGGATTTCAAGGGAAAGAGCTAATAAAGCTAAAAAAGTTTTAAAGGAGTTAAAGAAAAATGATTAAAA
>NZ_WSFU01000032.1 GCF_016820635.1 Anaeromonas gelatinilytica
ACCGTCGAAGGGAAACTAGGTTTCCCTAGCGAAGCGGATACGCTTTTTATCCGCATTTTTTATACAATTATGAAAGGGTGAGAAAATATGATTGTAAATGGTAAGGAAATGGATTTTAATAAAGAAATAACAGTTAGCGAATTATTAAAAGAATTAGATATAAATCCGAATAAAGTAGTTGTAGAGGTAAATTTAAATATAATAGATAAGAATAAATATGATAAAAGAAAATTAGATAGTAATTCAGAAGTAGAAATAATACGATTTGTGGGAGGGGGTTAGTATGAAGATATTTATAAATGAAAAAATCAGAAATATTCCTGAAGGAACTAAGTTATTAGATTTAAGAGATCAAATGAAAAAGAATGCTGATGTAATAGTATATAACGGTTTTATAGTAAAGGATAATTTAGAGCTTAAAGATGATGATAGAGTAGTATTTATAAAAAAGAAAGAAATGCCTTTACAAGAAGATATGGAAGCTATGTTAGTTTCCAGGCATACCCCACTAGTGCATGAAAAAGTTAAAAAATACACTGTAGGAATTGCAGGCTTAGGAGGATTAGGATCTAATGTTGCTATTTCTTTGGCAAGAATAGGAATAGGTAAACTATTATTGGTAGATTTTGATGTGGTAGAACCTAGTAATCTAAATAGACAACAATATTTTATAAGGCATAGTGGTATGAATAAGACTGATGCATTAGAAGAAGTTATTAAGGATTGTAATCCTTTTGTAAATATTGAAAAAAAGAATGTTTTTTTGGATAGAGATAATATAGAAAATATTTTTAAAGATGTAGATATTATTGTAGAAGCTTTTGATAATCCTACTTCTAAAGCAGTGATTGTTAATACAGTTTTACAAAAAATGAAAGATAAGAAAATAGTATCTGCATCTGGAATGGCCGGTTATTTTACAGGAAATACAATAGTATCAAAAAGGGTAAATGATAAATTTTATTTAATTGGAGATAGAGTAAATGAAGTTAAACCTGGTCAAGGACTTATGGCACCGCGGGTTGCTATAGCAGCAAATCATCAAGCAAATACAGTATTAAGAATAATATTAGGAGAGGAATAAAGGGGGAATATGATATGGATAAATTGATAATTGGAGGAACTGAATTGTATAGTAGGCTTTTTATAGGCACTGGAAAATATTCTTCAAATGAAATTTTACCTAAAGTAATAAAAAGTTCTAAGACACAAGTAGTGACAGTTGCTCTTAGAAGAGTAGATTTAAGTAATAAAGAAGAGAATATTTTAAGCTTTATAGATGAAGATTGTATATTGTTACCAAATACATCAGGAGCAAGAACTGCAGAAGAAGCAGTTAGAATTGCTAGATTAGCAAGGATTGTGGGATGTGGAAACTGGATTAAGATAGAAATAATTTCTGATAATAAATATCTATTGCCTGACAATAAAGAAACTATTAAAGCAACAAAAATATTAGCAAATGAGGGATTTGTAGTTTTGCCTTATATGAATCCTGATCTAATGGATTCTAAGAGAATGGTAGAAGTAGGGGCGGCAGCAGTAATGCCTTTAGGGGCTCCTATTGGAAGCAATAGAGGAATTAGAACAGAGGAAATGATTAGAATACTTATTGATGAAATAGATGTACCGATAATAGTAGATGCAGGAATTGGAAAACCTTCTGATGCTATTTTAGCTATGGAGATGGGAGCTGATGCAGTGTTAGTAAATACAGCATTAGCTACAGCTGGAGATCCTATATTGATGGGGGAAGCATTTTGTCAAGCAGTGGATGCAGGTAGAAAGGCTTACATTTCAAAGGTAGGTCCGAAAAGAATTAATGGAGAAGCATCATCACCATTGACAGGATTTTTAAGATAGAGGAGGAAGCATATGAATTTTTATCAGAAGGTTCAAGAATTTGATAATTTTGATTTTGATAAATTTTTTGGTAATGTAACTAATGAAAGAATAGAAAGCATTTTGATGGAGGATAGAATGAATGAAGAAGATTTTCTTTCTCTTTTATCTCCTAATTCTGAAAAGTATATAGAAGAAATGGCTCAGAAGGCTCATAATATATCTTTACGTCATTTTGGAAGGACTGTATTATTATATACTCCAATGTATCTATCAAATTTTTGTGTAAATAAATGTTTATATTGTGGATATAATATAGAAAATAAAATAAGGAGAAAAAAATTAACATTGGAAGAAGTAGAAGAGGAAGGTAAAGCTATATATGAAATGGGTTATAGACATATATTAATATTGACGGGGGAATCAAGAAAGCATAACCCAGTATCTTATATTAAAGATTGTGTAGGAATATTAAAAAAATATTTTAGTTCCATTGCTATTGAGATATATCCTTTAGAAGAGTATGAATATAGAGAATTAATATGTTGTGGTGTGGATAGTCTAACTCTATATCAGGAGGTATATAATGAAGAAGTTTATAAAAAAGTTCATGTAGCTGGACCTAAATCTAATTATAGATATAGGTTGGATGCTCCTGAAAGAGCTGCTAAGGCAAAAATACATTCTATTAGTATAGGAGCATTACTTGGATTAGAAGATTGGAGAAAAGAAGCTTTTTTCACAGGTATTCATGGTAAATATATAGAAAAGAATTATCCAGATGTGGAATTGACTTTATCGACTCCTAGAATAAGACCCCATGCTGGAAGTTTTGAATACGTAAGAGAGGTTACAGATAAAAATATAGTACAAGCTATATTAGCCTATAAGCTATTTTTGCATAGAGCAGGAATAAATATAACCACAAGGGAAAGAGCTGAATTTAGAGATAATCTCATTCCTTCAGGAGTTACAAAAATGTCTGCTAGCGTATCTACAGAAGTAGGAGGTCATTCGAATAAAGAAAAAGGGGAAGAACAGTTTAAAATAGATGATAATAGGAGCTTATATGAAGTAAGAAATTCTATTAAGTTTAAAGGGTATAATCCAATACTTAAAGACTGGGAATCCATATAGGAAGGATTGGATATATGATTTATGTAGTTACCAATAGACATTTAGTAACAAAAGAAAGTTTTTATGAGGCTATAGAGAGATGTTCTCAAGCTCCAATAGATGGAATTATTTTAAGGGAAAAGGATTTATCCTATAGTAAACTTTTAGATATGGCAAATAAAGTGAAACAAATTACTAATAAATATAATCTACCTTTAATAGTTAATGGAAATGAAAAAGTAGCAGAAAAGATAAATGCTTATGGTTGTCATTTTGGCTATAATGTACTACCTAATGAATACAATAGAGAAGGATTAAGATTGGGTATCTCAATTCATAGTATAGGAGAAGCTATAAAAGCAGAAAAATTAGGTGTTGATTATATTATAGCTGGTAATATATTTGAAACTGATTGTAAGCCAGGATTAGTAGGAAGAGGAATAGAGTTTATAGATTTTATTAAAAGAAAAGTATCCATACTTGTTATAGCTATAGGAGGTATAGATATTGATAATATTAAGAATGTAATTGATTCTGGTGCTGATGGAGTAGCTATTATGTCTTCAGCTATGAAGGATATAGAAAATAAGTTTATAAAAAATCTTAGACATCAGATGGATGCAGGTATAGGAAAATAGAATATAAAATCAGACGATAAAAGTCCTTAAATTTGAGGGCTTTTATACATTATATGTAGATATATTTATTCTAATTATATATTTAGGTTAATGATCTGACTGCTCCCACACCTGAAGGAGTGGGGTTCTAAACTACTAAAGACTTCTCTATCAAAAGATGGTATCTGATTGATAGAACTTGACCTACTTTCATTTAGACTTTATTATCTATAGTCCTGGTGAACTATTAACGATAACTTAAG
>NZ_WSFU01000054.1 GCF_016820635.1 Anaeromonas gelatinilytica
GACGGTGCATAATACGTGCACCTGAGCACCCTTCTAATACGGCAGGGGATTTCATCCCCTACAGCCCCTATTTTTTATTGTCTTCCAATATTTTCTGTAACTATTAACCCTTGTATTTATCAATACTCTAAAACTTTTATTAAATAAAGTTTCACAATAAAAAATATGTTAAAATGCCAAGATAAATATTTAATCTTGACATTATTTATTACTATAATACTCTAGCTTTCCCTCTATAAATAAATCCTCTTATACTATCAACTGTAATAAGTTCTCCATCTTTTAATTGTGTTGTAGCATTTTCCACACCAACAATCACAGGCTTTTCTATATTTAATCCAACTACAGCTGCATGAGAAGTGAGTCCTCCCTTTTCTGTAATTATTGCTGATGCTCTCTCCATATAAGAAACAATATCTCTATCTGTATTTATTGCAACTAATATATCTCCATCATTAAATTTTACCTCTGCTTCTTCTTTATTAGCTACTATACATACATTACTTATAGCACTTCTATCTCCAATGCCTGTTCCTTTTAAAATAACTTCTCCTACTGTATGAACCTTTAATAAATTAGTAGATCCTGCTTTACCAACTGGAACTCCTGCTGTGATAACTACTAAATCTCCATTATTGATATATTCATTCTCTAATGCCATAGATACTGAATCATCTATTATATCATCTGTAGATGAAGATTTTTTTGAAAGTAAAGGATTAACTCCCCAAACTAAGCCAAGCTTTCTTCTAACTTTTTCCGATGTAGTTACTGCTATAATAGGAGCCGCTGGTCTAAATTTAGATACTGCCCTTGCAGTATAACCTGAACTAGTAGCTGTTATTATTGCCTGTGCTTCTAAATCTTGAGCTGTAGTACAGGTAGCATGACTAATAGCATTTGTTACACTTATTTCTTGTAGCTTAACTCTTGATCTTAATAACCCATCATAATCTAAAGAATCTTCAGTTTTCATGGCTATAGTTGCCATAGCTTTTACAGCTTCTACAGGATAATTCCCTGCTGCAGTTTCTCCAGATAACATTATTGCATCAGTACCATCTAATATTGCATTAGCAACATCTGCAACCTCGGCTCTTGTTGCTCTAGGGTTTCTTATCATTGAGTCTAACATTTGAGTAGCTGTTATGACTGGTTTTCCTGCTAAATTACATTTTTTAATAATCATTTTTTGAACTAATGGAACATCTTCTGGTGGTATTTCTACACCTAAGTCCCCTCTAGCCACCATTATACCATCAGATACTTCTAATATCCTATCAATATTATCAACACCTTCTTGATTTTCAATCTTAGATATTATCTCAATATCATCAGCATTATTGTCTTCAAGAATCTCTCTAATTTCTAATACATCAGATGGTTTTCTTATGAAAGATGCTGCTATAAAATCTATATTATTTTTTATACCAAATTCTATATCTTTTCTATCTTTTTCGGTTATAGCTGGTAAATTTACTTTCACTCCTGGAACATTTACGCCTTTTTTATTTTTTACCTCTCCAGTGTTTTTTACATTACATTTTATATCTGTATCATTAACTACCTCTATAATTTCCAATTCAATTAATCCATCATCTATTAATATAGTATCTCCTGAAGATACATCTCTTGGAAGATCCTTATAAGTTATTGGACATGTATTTTTATCTCCTAATATATCCTTAGTAGTTACTATACAAGTTTCACCCTCTTGTAATAATACTCTACCATCTTTGAAATTTCTGGTTCTTATCTCTGGTCCTTTTGTATCTAACATAATAGCTACTGGTACATTCAAATTTTTTCTAATTTTTTTGACTAAATCCATCCTTTGCTTATGTTCTTCATAATTTCCATGAGAAAAATTTTGCCTTGCTACATTTAATCCGTTTTTTATTAATTCTGTCAAAATTTCTTCTGTTTCTGATGCAGGTCCTAATGTACATACAATCTTAGTTCTTTTCATAAATCCCTCACTCCTATTATATAGATAATATTTTTGTTAATTCATACATATCTTTATCTAATTTGCTTTCAACATTTAACGCTTCATCTATGTCCATATTAATTATTCTATTATCTTTTATACCCACTGCTTTACCCGATTCACCACTCAATAATAATTTCACAGCTTCTGAACCCATCTTACTAGCTAATATCCTGTCAAATGCAGTAGGACTTCCACCTCTCTGTATATGACCTAAAATTGTAACTCTCGTTTCAATTCCTGTTTTACTTTCAATTTCTTTACTCAATTCATCAGCTTTTCCTATACCTTCTGCAAGCATAATTATACTATGAAGTTTACCCCTGTTTCTTCCCTTTATTATCTTCTGACAAACTTCATCTACATCATTACCTACTTCTGGAATTATAACGCTTTCAGCTCCACCTGCTAATCCAGAATAAAGAGCAATATCTCCAGAGCTTCTCCCCATAACTTCTACTATATTAGCTCTTCCATGAGATGTAGAAGTATCTCTTATTTTACTTATCGCATCTAATACTGTATTAATAGCAGTATCAAAACCAATAGTATAATCAGTATATCCTAAGTCATTATCAATAGTTCCTGGTATGCCTATTGTTGGCACTCCCAGTTTACTAAGCTCTTTAGCACCCCTAAAAGAACCATCTCCTCCTATTACTATAAGACCATCTACATCAAATACTTTTAATATATTTAAGGCTTTTTTTCTTCCTTTTTCTGTTTTAAATTCTTCAGATCTTGCAGTTCTAAGTTTAGTACCTCCTCTATGTATAATATCAGCCACACTAGATAATCCCATTTCTTCTAAATTACCATTAATTAGTCCATCATACCCTTTTTTAACTCCCACAACTTTAATCCCATTATATATTGCTGTTCTTACGACAGATCTTATAGATGCATTCATACCAGGTGCATCGCCTCCACTAGTTAATACTCCAATAGTCTTCATACTATGCCTCCTCACATTTTATCCATGATAGTCAAAAATAGTCCCACACAATTTAAAAATTATATTTTTTTATTAATACCTTAAATCTATTATAGCACTATGGACTTCATTTGCCTCGAATTCCGGTGCCATTATTTTATATATTATTGTATCCCCTTCTTTAGAAAAAGGTTTTATTTTTATCAAAAATCCTTCTTTTATTAATTTATCTTTTAATTCTTTTGCTAATTCTTCACCTTCAACTATATGAACCGCTGTCCACATTACAATACCTCCAAAATTTCTTTATAAATACAATATTACAGAGTAATTATACCATAATTTTAAATCGTATAAAATTATATCCTAACAAAGTTTAACACATTCTTCTCCTAAAAGAGTGTTTAACTCTTGAAAAGCAACCTCATTATTAATATCTATCCAAAAATCTCTTTCAGCCATCACTGTTTTTTTATTCTTTTCAATATATATATATACAGGAGTTTTTCCTTTGTATTTTTTTAATATATGCTTTATATCTTCCATTTTATTGCTTTCTTGATTTTTTGCTATTTTTAAATATAACTTATTTTTTTCTCTTTTAATAAGGGGTTTAATAGCTGAACAAATAATCTTTGGCTCATCTTCTTCATTAATTGATAATTTACCCTCTATTATGACTATATTATCTTCTTCTATATATTTAGAATATAAATCATATACTTTAGGGAATATAATTAATTCTACTGTTCCAAATAAATCTTCTAATGTTGCAAAAGCCATCATATTATTATTTTTTGTTATTTTATTCTTCTTTGATAAAATAATTCCACCGATTTTAATTTTACTACCATCCTTATGAACTAAATCCTTATTTCCAGCATTTGTGCTATCATTTAGTTCAATTATTTCACTAGTATTTAATGTAGATACTATATTTAATTCATTTTCAAAACTAGAAAGAGGATGACCACTTATATATATTCCCAACATTTCCTTTTCCATTGATAATATAGTTCTTTCAGGAAATTCCCTTATATCAGGCAAAATATCTTCTTTTATATTATTCCCCTCTTGTGATGTCATATCATCAAACATATTATATTGTCCCTTTAAATTTCTTTTTTTATCCTGTTGAACTCCTTCTAACACTCTCTCATATATTGCTAATAATTGAGCTCTATTTCCTTTTATAGAATCAAATGCACCTGCTTTTATAAGACTTTCTATAGCTCTCTTATTTAATGATTGACTTTCGACTCTACTACAAAAATCTGTAAGACTTAAAAATTTTCCTCCACTATTTCTTTCACTTACTATTGAATCAATAAGAGATGTTCCTACATTTTTAATAGCAGCTAGTCCATATCTAATTTTTCCATTAGATACTGTAAACTTATCATAGCTTTCATTAATATCTGGAGCTAATATATCTATTTCTAGACTTTTACTCTCATGGATATATAAAGATACACTATTAGTATTTCCCATTACACTAGTCAATAGTGCTGCCATAAATTCTACAGGATAATAATATTTAAGCCAAGCTGTTTCATAGGCTAATACAGCATAAGCTGCAGAATGAGACCTATTAAAAGCATATTTAGCAAAGTCTATCATTTCATCATATATTTTATTAGCATATTCTTCGTCTATTCCATTTCTTACTGCTCCTTGAATTTCAATGTTTCCTTCTTCATCTTCTTTTCCATATATGAAATGTCTTCTTTCTCTTTCCATAACATCCATTTTCTTTTTTCCCATGGCTCTTCTTACTAAATCAGATCTCCCCATAGAATAGCCACCTATATCTCTAACTATCTGCATTACTTGTTCTTGATATACCATACACCCATAAGTTACCTTAAGTATTGGTTCTAAAGCCTCATGAGTATAATCAATTTTTTCCGGATGATTTTTATTTTCTATATATCTTGGTATTTGCCTCATAGGACCAGGTCTAAAAAGAGAATTTGCCGCTACTATATTTTCAAATTCGGTAGGTTTAAGTTCTTTTAAGAATTGTCTCATACCAGCACTTTCAAATTGAAAGACTCCTAAGGTTTCTCCTTTGCTAAACATTTGATATATATTTGAATCATCATAATCTGAATTAGAAAAATCTATTTTCACATTATGATTCTGTTCTATTAAATTCTTTGTATCCCTTATGACGGTAAGATTTCTTAGTCCTAAAAAATCCATTTTTAATAATCCTAATTCTTCTAGCTCTGTCATTGTATATTGAGTAATTATAGAATCATTATTTCTCCCTAAAGGAACATATTCCGTAACTGGCAATTTAGAAATAACTACACCTGCTGCATGAGTAGATGTATGTCTAGGCATACCTTCTATATCTTTTGCTGTATCAATAATATTTTTTGTATTGCTATCATTTTCATAAGATTCCTTTAATTTTTTATTCATATCTAATGCTTTGTTTATTGTTATTCCTAACTCCATGGGAATTTGCTTCGCTATATAATCTACTTCTCCATAAGAAATATCTAATGCTCTCCCCACATCTCTTATGACTCCTCTAGCCGCCATTGTACCAAATGTAACTATCTGAGCTACTCTATCATCACCGTATTTTCTTATAACGTAATCTATGACTTCTTCTCTTCTTTCATAGCAAAAATCTATATCAATATCAGGCATAGTAACTCTTTCAGGATTCAAAAAACGCTCAAATATGAGATTATATTTAATAGGGTCTATATCTATTATTCCTAAGGTATATGAAACTAAACTCCCAGCAGCAGATCCCCTTCCTGGACCTACCATAATACCATTATCTTTAGCATATTTAATAAAATCCCATACAATTAAAAAATAATCTACATATCCCATGTCCTTTATAACTTTTATTTCATATTCAAGTCTATCTTTTATTTCCTGAGTAATATTATCATATCTTTCTTCTAATCCTTTATAACATAATTCATCAAAATAACTCTCATTGGTATAACCTTCTGGTAAATCAAATTCTGGTAAATGAAGAGTATCAAAATCTAATTTAACATTACATCTATTTGCAATTTTATTAGTATTCTCTAATGCATCTAATTGCTCAGGAAATAACTGAGCCATTTCTTCATAAGACTTTAAATAAAATTCAGATGAAGGAAATTGCATTCTATTATCTTCATTAATTGTTTTACCCGTTTGTATACACAATAGTACATCATGAAACTTTGCATCTTCTTTATTAATATAGTGAACGTCATTTGTTGCAACTAAATCTATATCTAATTCTTTGCTTAATTTAATCAACTCTTTATTTACTAACTTCTGCTCTTTTATCCCATGATCTTGTATTTCTAAAAAATAATTCTTTTTACCAAAAGCATGTTTATATTTTTTAGCAATATTCAATCCTTTATCATAATCATTATTAAGGAGAGCCTGTTGAACTTCTCCTCCTATGCAACCACTTAATACTATTATTCCTTCTTTATATTTTTCTAAAACAGAGAAGTCTACTCTAGGTTTATAATAAAATCCATTAACAAATCCTTCTGATACTATTTTAATCAGATTTTTATACCCTGTATTATTTTCTGCTAATAAAACTAGATGGTATTGCTTTTTATCTTTATTAGGATCTTTTCTTGTATATTCTTCCATCGATATATATACTTCACAGCCTATTATAGGTTTTATACCTTTTTTGATAGCAGATTTATAAAAATTTACAACCCCATACATCACTCCATGATCTGTAATAGCAACACTATCCATACCTTTATCTTTTACTCTATCCATGAGCTTATCCACTCTAGATGCACCATCTAAAAGGCTATATTCTGTATGAAGATGTAAATGAGTGAATTTTGACATTATAATCTACTCCTTAATTAAAATTCATCTATACATATAAAATTAGAACAATAATTTATTTAGATATATTCTTCTTCTAACTTATTTATCAATAAATTTTCTAAATCATCTACAGCCTTTTTTTCATCCTCTCCAGAAGCAGCTATTATTATTGTATCTCCTTGACATACACCTAAAGCCATAACTCCCATTATACTCTTTCCGTTTATTTTTTTGCCGTCTTTTTCTATTGATATTTTACTTAAAAATTTACTTGCTGTTTGAACAAATAATGCCGCTGGTCTTGCATGAAGACCAATCTTATTATTTACAATAACTTCTTTTGACACCATTATAAATCCCCTCTTTCTTTCTTTAGTTCTTCTGCTATTTCTTCTATTTTTCTCAATCTATGATTAACTCCTGATTTTCCGATCGGAGGCATTAACATATTTCCTAATTCTTTCAAACTTGCTTCTCTATGTGTTAATCTTGCTCTTGCCACTTCTTGAAGATTTTCTGGTAATTCATCAATACCTATGGTACTTTTAATATATTCTATATTTTCTACTTGTCTTAAAGCAGCATTGATAGTTTTACTTAGGTTTGCAGTTTCACAGTTCACTATTCTATTAATGTTATTTCTTATATCCTTTAAAACCCTAATATTTTCTAATTCTAATAGTGAATTATGAGCTCCTATTATATTTAATAAATCTACAATTTGTTCTCCTTCTTTGATATACACTACATAATTATCTTTTCTTAATACAATCTTTGAATTTAAGTTAAATGAATTTATAATTTTAGATAAATCTTTACCATGTTCTTTATTATGAGTCACAAACTCTAAATGATAAGTTTTTTCTGGATCACTTAATGATCCTCCTCCAAGAAAGGCTCCTCTTATATATGCTCTCTTACAACACCTTTTTTTAATTATATGCTTGGGCACCTTATAATTAATATTTAAAATATTATTATCATGTAATTTAAAAAGACCTGTATCTTTTATAATTGCATCTACACTATCTGGATCATGTATAATCATAAGATAACTATTATTCTTTTTTAATTGTTTATTTTTCCTAACCATAACCTCTGTTTGAGTATTATGAAGAGTCTTTATTAATGTAAATATCCTTCTAGCTATTGCAGCATTTTCAGTAGAAAACTTCAAATTAATTTTTCTACTACCAGTAAGTTGGATACTTCCACTCATTCTTACTAAAGCTGCTAATTCTGCCTTTGGACAACAAGAATCATTTATTTCTAGTCTTGATAATTTATTTTTAGTTTTAGATGAAAATGACATTTTATCTACCCCTAATCAAAATTAATCTTATTTATAGCTCTTTTTATTATTTTTCTTTCGTCTTCATATTTAGCAATTGATATTGCTCTATCAATGTGAACAAATCTAGCTTCTATAAATCCTTCTTTCTTTTGTGGAGAACAATTCATTCTACTAGTTTTCATTAGATACCAATGAACTGTTTTATTAATTAATTTATTTCTAGGATTTCTATTATTTCTAAAATAATAATTTATGCTTCCTAAATATTGAATAATTTCTCCTTTAACATTTCCTTCTTCGCATACTTCTCTAATAGCGGCTTCCATTAGAGTTTCATTATCTTCAACTCTTCCTTTGGGAAGAACCCAATCTCCGTTATATTTCTTTAATAACAATATAGTATTACAAAATACTACAACGCCTCCTGAGCTTATCTCTTTCCTCATGTAATCACTCTCCTGTATCTATATAATCAAGAGAAGTATTCTTTTTTAACAGTCTATATTATATTATACCATAAATTTTAAAAGTGAAAAAAGTTGAATTAAGTACTCATTATATTATAAAATTATTATATAGTCAAAAAATTCAAAAAGCGAGGTGTTAGTTATGGTTATTGATAAAAATTATGTGAAATATGTTTTGGATAATATTCTAAAGATCCCTAGTCCTACTGGTTATACAGAAGAAGTCATGAAATTTATGTTAAATGAATTTACTGTTCTTAATATAAATACATATTTCACTCATAAGGGAGCATTGATAGCTACTATCCCAGGAAAAGATAATAATAATCACAGAACTCTATCTGCTCATGTAGATACTTTAGGAGGAATGGTAAAAGAAATAAAATCTAATGGTAGATTAAAGTTAACTCAAATTGGAGGATATGATTGGCATTCCATAGAAGGAGAGCATTGTACAATCATCTCTTCTAGCGAAATTAAATATAACGGCACTATAGTTCTAGATAAAGCTTCTGTACATGTTCATGGAAGTAAAGCAGACAAATCAAATAGAGATGAAAACTCTTTAGAAGTTAGAGTCGATGAAAAAGTGAATTCTAAAAAAGATATTGAAAAACTAGGTATAAATATTGGTGACTTTATTAGTTTTGATCCTAGAACCATTATTACAGAAAATGAATTTATAAAATCAAGACATTTAGATGATAAGGCAGGAGTTACTATTTTATTAGGTATAGCTAAATATTTAAAAAATGAAAATATAACTCCTAAGTATACTACTCATTTCTTTATAAGTAATTATGAAGAAGTAGGTCATGGGGCTAGTGCTTCTATCCCAGAAAAAACTTTTGAATTTGTTGCTATAGATATGGCGGCAGTTGGAGAAGGTCAAACTTCTGATGAATACAAAGTTACTATATGTGCTAAAGATTCTAGTGGACCTTATGATTATAATTTAAGAAAAAATTTAGTTCAATTAGCAAAAGAAAATGAATTAAACTATGCTGTAGATATTTATCCGCATTATGGTTCAGATGCCAGTGCAGCTTTAAGTGCTGGATGGGAATTTAAACATGGATTAATCGGTCCAGGAGTAGATAGTTCCCATGGTCACGAAAGATGTCATATGGACTCTATCGAGAACACAATTAAATTAGGAATTGCATATTTAGTAAAATAAGGATGGCTAAGCCATCCTTATTTATTCCATTGGTTTCAATTCAGCTATAAAATGCCTTAATACTTTTGGCTCATAAGTAAATTCATAACCTTTTAGTTCATCTTTTCTTTTATTTATATTTTTAAATGCTTCTACTATAACATCCATATGATTATTAGTATATACCCTTCTAGGAATAGTTAATCTTAATAATTCTAATGGTGATTCTAACTGTTCATTTGTATCTGGATCTCTACCTAACAAAAATGACCCTATTTCTACAGCTCTTATTCCTGCTTCCCTATATAATTCTACACATAATGCTTGAGCTGGAAATTGATGATATGGTATATGAGGAAGCATTTTCTTAGCATCAACAAATACAGCATGACCTCCCACAGGTTTTTGAATAGGTATTCCTGCTTCATCTAATTTTTTACCTAAATATTCTACTTGGCCTATTCTAGATTGTAAATAATCTTCCTCTATTACTTCTCTAAGCCCTCTAGCTAATGCTTCCATATCTCTTCCTGATAAACCGCCATATGTTGGAAATCCTTCTATTGGTATGACATTCTGTCTTACTCCACTAAAAAGTTCTTCATCATCTTTAATCGCTATCATTCCACCCATATTTACTATTCCATCTTTCTTAGCACTCATAGTAAGTCCTTCTCCATAGAAGAACATCTCTTTAATTATTTCTTTTATACTTTTATTTGCATATCCATCTTCTCTTTTCTTAATGAAATATGCATTTTCCGCAAATCTAGCCGCATCAAAAAATACTCTTAATCCATATTTATCTGCAATTTTTTTAACATTCTTTATATTTTCCATGGATACAGGTTGTCCTCCAGCACTATTACAAGTCACTGTTATGATTATGAATGCACAGTTTTCTACACCCTTTTCATTAATAAATACTTCTAATTTATCTATATCAAAATTACCTTTAAAAGGATGTTCTGTTTGAGTATCATAGGCATCATCAACAACTAAATTTACAGCTCTACCACCTTTTAATTCAATATGAGCTTTTGTTGTATCAAAGTGCATATTTCCCAAAACATATTGTCCTTTCTTTATTAATAAAGGAAATAAAACGTTTTCTGCACCTCGCCCTTGATGAGTAGGAACAAAATAATTATATCCTATTATATCTTTTATATTATCCTTAAGATTATAATAATTCTTACTTCCTGCATAGGCCTCATCTCCTAGCATTAAACCAGCCCATTGATTATCACTCATAGCTCCAGTACCACTATCGGTTATTAAATCAATGAATACATCTTCACTTTTTAAAGCAAATTGATTATATCCTACTTCTTTTATCTTTCTTTCCCTTTCTTCTTTTGATATAAGTTTAATAGGTTCTACCATTTTAATCTTATATGGCTCTGCCATATTTTCATACATTGGAACTCCCCCTTTATTATAATTTTTTAAATATTCTATTATTATGAATATTCTTTCTATACGATTATATTCTATAATTCCTTTAAAACTCCTTTATTTATTAATTTAAAATTTATATTTGATTTATATCGGAAAATTCTATATTTGTTATGTGTTCCAATTCTTTCTTTGTTCTCTTAACTGTAGCCAACTCTTTACTTTCTATTTTTTTATCTGGTAAAGATACTATAAACTCTGTACCTTTTCCCTCTACACTATAAACGCTTATTGTTCCTTCCATTTTTTCAACAAGAATCTTTACTAAATTAAGTCCTAAACCAGTTCCTTCACCAACCCTTGATAAAGTACTATCTACTATGGTGAACTTTTTGAATATTTTCTTCAATTGGTCTTTTGCAATACCAATTCCTGTATCTTTAACAGATATACATATATTATTTTTACTTTTAAAAATATTTACTAATATTTTACCCCCTTCTGGAGTAAATTTAGTAGCATTTGATAATAGATTTAATAATATTCTTTCATACTTTTCAACATCTAAAGCGATAATTTTTTCCTCAAATTCAGTATCAAAAATCACTTGAATCTTTTTACTATCAGTTAAATGAGTAATTGAATTGGCCAATTCTTCAGAAAAACTTACTATATCAAAATTAACCATATTCAATTTTAAATATCCCGCTTCTGATTTTTGTATATCTAAAAAATTATTTATTAATCTTAACAATCTATATGAATTAATCTGTATTTTCTCAATATGTCCAACAGCATTTAATTTTAATTCTTTTCTATATTTATCTGTTAGCAATAATTGAGAAGCCGCTATAATTATATTTGCTGGTGATCTTAATTCATGAGAAATTATTGAAAAAAATTGATCTTTAGCTTTAAGAAATTTAAATTCTTCTGTTATATCTACTCCAGCAATAACAACAGTTTTAAGATTATTATTTTTATCATATAATGGAGTTTCACTCAATTTTAATGTTTTTATAGATCCATCACATAATTTAATATCTACTTGTTTTGAATCTAAAAAGTTTTTATGTTTAAATCTACGTATCATAGTATTTATTGCTTCATTATTAAGCTCAAATAAAGTTTTACTATTAATTTCATCTAAAGATAATTTTTCACCTGCAAACTTATTGATTAATTCTTTACCATACATGTTTATGTACTTAATCTCTAGATTTGGATAAGTAGTAACAACCACTGGAATATGAAATCTGTCTAAGACATCTACAAATAATTTATCTTTTTCTTTTATCTCTGTAATATCATTTATAGTTTCTAGCCATCCAACTATATCATGATCTTTTTTAATTGGCTCTACATTTATATTGTAATGTCTTAATTCATCTCCCTTAGATATTGTTGCTACTCCTATTTTTCCTTTTTCATCAATTCTTTTTCTTTCTCTTAAATATTCATATACTACTTCTTTTCCATCCCATTTATTATCAAAATGTTTAAACTCCTTATCAATTCTACTTTCGGAGACTTCCCTAACTATGTCCACATATTTTTCATTTGCATCAAGAATCGTCTCTCCATCATGAGAATAATAAGCAGTTCCAGTATAGTGTTGATTAAAAGTTGCATTTAACAGCATATTTCTATTCTTATATTTTTTAATTAATTTTAAAAATTTATCATTAACAAAAGCATAATCCTCTAAAGATCTACTATATTGATTATTCACACTATTATTATCGATATAATCCATTCTTTTCAATTCTCTTTCTGTACCATTACATATCATCACTAATGTATTATAATAATATATTACATTTTCTTTATCAGGTATAGTTATATCTAAAATACAAAATAAATTTCCCTTAGCATCATGAATAGGAACGGATATTTGAGATAAATTTTTTCTGTTTTTCAAATATTGTTCATATCCTTCAATGATAATAGTCTTATCTAATAAGTAGGCCTCTCCTGGCCCATTAGTTCCCATTACTTTATTTTTCCAACAAGTCCCCCTTATCAATCCTATTTCCCTTAAACAGGATATATAGTCTTTATGTCCCCATTGATGAATTAAATAGCATTGTCTATCAAATAAATTAATCGCCAATTGATCACATTCTATTGAATTAGCCAATAATATATTTGCATAAGAACTAATTATTTTTATAACTTCGTCATATTCTTTCATGATTTTCTTGAATTCTTGTTTAGTATATTCTATTGTTTTTCCAGAGTCACCACTCTTAATTCCATAAGATTTCGAGCTTGCCCAACTTTTCTTAACTAAAGGATTAATTTCTTTTTCCATTATATTACTTTTTGTCATATCTTCACAATTTTGATATTTAGAATCCATTTTATCCCTCCTATACCCCATATAACTAATTATACATAAACATTCAAAAACCCTTTTTATTAACATAATTATTCCAAAATTTTTAATGTAAAATGCGAACATAAAAGGTATTATTATGATTTAAAAGACTAAAAAAAGATATTAGCTTTTACTAATATCTTTTTTAAAATTCAAGAAATTTAGTTTAGACATTCTACTACCTTGATACAAATTACTTATTATTTCCGTTAATTTTTCAGCATCATGTCTTATATAATCCTTTTTAATATCAATTAATTTATCTTCTATTATATTAATATCTTTTTCTTTTAAATATTCTTTATCATCACTATTTAATAAGACAGGAGATGCTCCATCTAATGAATATCTTTTCAATATATTTTTCGGTAAGCTTTCATTATTTGTTATAACATAATCAATTATTTTTTCACTACTATGTTTAATAATAGCTTCCACATGATCTTTTACTGAATATCCATCTGTTTCACCAGGTTGAGTCATAACATTATTTATATATATCTTAGTAGCTTTAGACTTTTCTAATTCTTTAGTTATGTTTTCAACCAATAAATTAGGGATTACACTAGTATATAGACTACCAGGTCCTAACAATATAATATCTGCTTCTCGAATTTTATTAATAGTTTCATTCAAAGGTTTAAGTTTCTGAGGCTTTAAGAACACCTTTTCTATTCTGCTTTTTATTTTTTCATTTGTTACTGTAATATTTGATTCACCCTTAATTACTTTACCGTTTTCTAACTTGGCATATAATGTAGTATCTTGTAAAGTCATTGGCAATACTTCTCCAGAAACCGCCAATACATTAGACATTTCTTTCACTGCCATCTCAAAATTACCATATATACCATTCATTGCAGCTATAAATAAATTTCCAAAATTCTGCCCCTTTAAATTTCCTTCTGTAAATCTATACTGAATTAATTTTTCCATCGTCGGCTCAGTATCTGCCAGTGCTAATATACAATTTCTAATATCACCGGGAGGTAACATACCTAAATCTTCTCTAAGTATTCCTGAACCTCCTCCATCATCTGCAACAGTAACTACAGCAGTAATATTCGCAGTATAATTTTTTAGACCCCTTAATAATACAGATAATCCAGTTCCACCTCCTAAAACTACTATCTTAGGACCTTTATCTAATATTTTTTCTTTGTTAATCATATAAGCTACTGAATTCTTACTTAAATCCACTTCATATTTATGTTTATTAACTACTCCTAATATTGTGCTAAGTCCATTTTTAACTGAAATAATTAAAAAAACAATCCCTATACTACTAATAATTATATAAGTATATGACTTATCCATATTAAGACCTATTCTATTATAAATAGAAGACAGCCCTAAAGATAATAAAAAAATTCCTATTATACTTAAAACAATCCATCTTTTTAATCCCATTTTTATTTTATTCTTATTTATCTTCATATTATTCCTTCTCAATAACTTCATTACTATCTCTATGTTTAATCATGGTCTTAAAATTATTATTCTTTAAATGCTGATACAATTCATTAGCTATAGTTACAGACCTATGCTTTCCTCCAGTGCATCCAATAGCTACAATTAACTGACTTTTTCCTTCCTTCATATAATAAGGAATTAAAAAGGTAATCATATCTGTTAGTTTATCTAAAAAATCTTTAGATTGTTTCCAATCCATCACATAATCTCTTACTTTTTTATCATTACCAGTGAGTTCTCTTAGTTTATCTATATAATGAGGATTGGGAAGAAACCTTACATCAAAAA
Source organism: Anaeromonas gelatinilytica (assembly GCF_016820635.1). GTDB lineage: Bacteria > Bacillota > Clostridia > Tissierellales > SIT17 > Anaeromonas > Anaeromonas gelatinilytica. Next base: position 15,212 of record NZ_WSFU01000054.1, read on the forward strand.
CTAAATCTGCATCTAAAGGTATTCCATGTTTAAATCCAAAGGATACTACTGATGTGGTAAAATTATCCTTTTTCTCACCTTCCATGAAAATATTTTTTATTTCTTCCTTCAACATACCCAAAGTAAAGTCACTAGTATCTAAAACATAATCAGATTTTTGTCTGATTTCAGTTAATCTTTCCCTTTCCTTTTCAATACCATCAACTATTTGTCCATTAGGAGATAGAGGATGTGGTCTTCTTAATTCTTTATATCTTTTAATCAAAATCTCATCAGATGCATCTAAAAACATTATTTTATAATTGTATCCATAATTTTTAAGTTTACTTAGATTCTCAAAAAGATCATCAAAAAACTCTCCACCTCTTATATCAACAACTAATGCTACTTCTTTAACTTTTCCCATAGATTGATAACATAATTCGGCAAATTTAGGAAGTAATGATGGTGGCAGGTTGTCCATACAATAAAACCCTATATCTTCCATCACTTTTATAGCTTGACTTTTTCCTGCTCCAGATAATCCTGTAATTATAACAAATCCCATATTATCTCCTCCTAAGATGTTATTCTTCACCTACTATTAATACTTCTCTTTCAAGCTCTACTCCATGTTTATCCTTTACTGTCTTTTGTATTGTTCTTATTAAAGTCAATACATCCTCGCATGTGGCATTCCCTAAATTCACAACAAATCCACAATGTTTTTCTGACACTTGAGCATCATTATATCTTACACCTCTTAGACCTGAAACATCTATTAATCTTCCAGCATAATCTCCTTCAGGTCTTTTAAATGTACTTCCTGCACTAGGAAGATGCAATGGCTGTTTATTATTTCTTCTTTTAGTATAATCATCAATGGATTTTTTTATTTCATCATAATCTCCCTTTTCAAATTCCATATCTACTTCTACTACTAAAAGTGGCTCTTCATGAATTCTACTATGTCTATATCCAAATTGCATTTCTTCTCTAGAATACACTATAATATTTCCATCTCCATCTATACACTTTACCTTTCTTATCACATCCTTAAGTTCATTTCCATAAGCTCCTGCATTCATTGTTACTCCACCACCTAAAGATCCTGGAATACCACTAGCTCCTTCTAATCCTGTAAGAGAATTCTGTAAGGCTAATTTTGCAACTTTAGATACTTTGGCTCCAGCTTCAGCAATAATTCTATTTCCTTCTACCTTTATATGACTTAAATTCTCATCTATTTTGATAATTACTCCTCTTATACCCTTATCCCTGACTAACAAATTAGTTCCATTTCCTAATACAAAATAATCTATATCAGTATCATTACAAAACTTAATTATATTTGATATCTCACTGATGCTCTTTGGAAATATCATTATATCTGCCGGACCACCTATCTTAAAAAATGTATGCTCTTTCATCAACACATTTCTTTTCATAATCACATTTTTAAATTCTTTATTTAACAGTTCAAATATTTTATCATTATTCAATTATATCAACTCCTGTATATAAAATAACAATTATTTTAAATAAATTATTAACTAATCTAAAATAACATAATATAAAATAATTATTTATACGTAACTATTGTACCATAAAATTTATAAATTAATCTTCCAAAAGTAAATTTATCTGGTTATTAGATTCTTTTAATGCTTCTTCAGATGTCTTTTCACCTATTATAGCTAATCGAATTTGATTTTGTATAATTCTATCCATTTCTCTCCATTTTTTATGCCTAGGAACCCCTCTTGAATATTTCATATAATTATTAAATTTCTTCATTTCAGGATTATTTGGATAGAGATTTTCTATATCTTTTCTTACAGAAAATACTCCCATATTCTTTAATTTTAATTGATTTTCCCTTGCTATAATAGACTTTAATAATTCAACACATAATTCTAATTTTTTTTCTTTTTCTTGTTTTTTTATACCATAGGCTGCTACTGAATTATTTAATAAACTAGGTATTTTATTGTTTCCAATTGGATAATTAACTACCATAAAATTAAAACCTTCACCAGATTTTTTTAATTCATCTAATATTATACAAGCCCATGAACCAGTAGGATAAGCTGCAATATTTTTATCTTTATAAAATTTCGTCCAGCTTTCATTTTCATTATCAATTCCAAAACTTTCAGGTGTTACTTTATATTTATATTTTAAATCTACTACTTTTTCAAGTCCAGATAATGCTTTTTCACCATTAAAAACATATCTATTACCTTGTTCGTTTAATACATTTCCTCCATCAGAAAGTAAAAATCCCCATAAATTATACTTATTTGATTCTATAAAAGAAGTAAAACCATAGTGATCGACTTCCCCATCTTCATCTCCATCAAAAGTAAGCTTCTTCATCTTTTCTACAAATTCTTTATAAGTCCAATTTCCATCTTTAGGAGGTTTAACTCTCTTTTCAGTAAACAAATCTAAATTAAGATATACTCCATACGTAGTCATCATAAAAGGAATTCCATATATTTCTCCATCTTTAGTTACTGCTTCTAAAGTCTGATATCTAAATGTATCTTTTCCAATTTCATCTATATATACATTTAAAGGTTCCAATATATCTTTATCCATATACTCATATTCAGTTGCAACTGGAGAAATATCTGGTAATGTAGAAGTATTTAATGCTGCTTCTAATTTTGCTGGGCCTTTTTTCCAGTCCAAAGGTTCAAACTCTACATAAACTCCAGGATGGTTTTTCTCAAATTCCTCAATAATATCTGTAATCCAATTGTATCTAGTGCCCTTTTCGATATCTAATCTAGGATAATCCCACATTGTTATAATACCTTTCCATGGCTCTTCCCTTTTATGCAAATTTTCATTATCTTTTATTATCAACATATATATAGGCCATATTATAATAAATATTATAATTATTAATCTAAATATTTTTTTAGTCCATTTCAAAATGTTTCACCCCCATATATAAATATTCTATAATAAGGATGTTTATGAAAAGGAAAAAGAAAAGGATGATGAAATTAATCATCATCCCTTAATTTTAGAATTAATATTCCATTTCAGCCATTCTCTTATAATTAGCGTATCTTTCTTTTGCATCTTCCTCAGCATGATTAAATAATTCTTCTGCAATCTCTGGGAATGTTTTTGCTAAAGAAGTATATCTAACTTCGCTCATTAAGAAATCTCTAAATGAAGATTTTGGTTCTTTAGAATCAAGGGTGAATGGATTCTTTCCTTGTTCTTTAAGCTCTGGATTATATCTATATAAATGCCAGTATCCAGCTTCTACAGCATTCTTTTCTTGCTCTTGGGATTTACCCATACCAGCTTTAATACCATGATTTATACATGGTGCATAAGCAATAATTATTGAAGGTCCATTATAACTTTCAGCTTCAACTAATGCCTTCATAAACTGATTCTTATTAGCTCCCATTGCAACTTGAGCAACATATACATAGCCATAAGTTGTTGCTATCATTCCTAAATCTTTCTTCTTAGTTTTCTTGCCTGAAGCAGCAAACTTAGCAACTGCTGCTGTTGGAGTAGCTTTTGAAGATTGCCCACCAGTATTTGAATATACTTCTGTATCAAATACTAATATATTTACATCTTCTCCTGAAGCAAGTACATGGTCTAATCCACCATAACCAATATCATATGCCCATCCATCTCCACCAACAATCCACATTGATTTCTTGATTAAATAATCTTTATTTTCTTCTATTTCAGTTAATATTTCTTTTGCTCTTTCATCTGTAATATTATTAGATTCAAGTATTGAAAGAATTTTTTCTGTTGCCTCTTTAGAATCATCTGCATTATTCTTTCCTTCAATCCACTCACTCATTACTGATTTAATTTCATCCGAAACATTTAATTCTATAAGCTCTTTCATTAATATCTCTAATTTATCTCTTAATTGACTAACTGCTACAGCCATACCATAACCATACTCAGCATTATCTTCAAATAATGAATTTGCCCAAGCAGGTCCTTTACCTTCAGAATTCATACAATAAGGAGTTGAAGGTGCTGATCCGCCCCAAATTGATGAACATCCTGTAGCATTAGCTATAATCATTCTATCTCCATATAATTGTGTTACTGCTTTCGCATAAGGAGTTTCTCCACAACCTGCACAAGCTCCTGAGAATTCTAATAGAGGTTTAGCAAATTGACTTCCCTTTACAGTATTTATATTCATTCTATCTTTTTTCTCAGATACAGTCATTGCAAAATCCCAATTTGAAACTTCTTTTTCTGTTTGAGTCTCAATAGGTTTCATAATTAATGCTTTATCTTTAGCAGGACATATATCTGCACAGTTTCCACATCCAGTACAATCTAAAGTTGAAACCTGAATCTTATATTTTAAATCACTAAACTGCTTACCCATTGCATCAATTGTTTCAAACCCTTCTGGAGCTCTATCCATTTCGTTCTCATCAGCAAGTACTGGTCTTATAGCTGCATGAGGACAAACAAAGGAACATTGATTACATTGAATACAATTATCAGCTTGCCATTCTGGAACATTTACTGCAATACCTCGTTTTTCAAATGCAGCACTTCCATTTTGGAATGTTCCATCTTCAGCATCAATGAAAGAACTTACTGGTAGTAAATCTCCTTCTTGTCTATTAATTGGCTCAAGAATATTCTTAATGAAATCTGGAGCCTCTACTCCTGCTGCTACTTGACTTGCAACAGTCTCATCTTTCCATTCTTCCTTAACTTCTATTTTTACTAATGAATCTATACCTTTTTTAACAGCTTCTTGATTCATCTTAACTATTTTTTCACCTTTTTTACCATATGACTTAACAATCGCATCATTTAAATAATCAATAGCATCATCTAAATCAATTACATCTGCTAATTTAAAGAAAGCTGACTGCATTATCATATTAGTTCTATTTCCTAATCCTATTTCTTGTGCAATATTAGTTGCATTTATTGCATAAAATTTGATATCATTCTCTGCCATATATTTTTTCATAGTTCCTGGAAGTTTACTTTCTATTTCTTCTGGTGACCACAATGTATTTAATAAGAAAGTTCCACCTCTTTTTAATCCTTTTAATAAATCATATTTATCAACATAAGATTGAGTAGAGCAAGAAATGAAATCTGCTTCATCTATTAGATAAGTTGATTTAATTGGATTTTTACCAAATCTTAAGTGAGATACAGTAACCCCACCAGATTTTTTAGAATCATAAGAGAAATATCCTTGAGCATAAAGATTTGTATTATCTCCAATAATTTTTATAGCATTTTTATTAGCTCCAACCGTTCCATCGGATCCTAATCCCCAGAATTTACATCTAATAGTTCCTTCTGGAGTAGTATTAATTTCTTCTTCTACATTTAATGATGTATGAGTAACATCATCATTAATTCCTATAGTAAATCCATTTTTAGGATTTTCTTTATTTAATTCATCAAATACTCTCTTAATTTGTGAAGGAGTAGTATCTTTAGAACCTAATCCATATCTTCCGCCTACAATAATAGGTTGATTTTCTTCTTCATAGAATAAAGTTCTAATATCTTGATATAAAGGTTCTCCTAAAGCTCCTGGTTCTTTGGTTCTATCCAATACGGCTATCTTCTTAACTGTATTAGGTAATGCATTAAAGAAGAATTCTTTGCAGAATGGTCTATAAAGATGTACCTTTATAACTCCAATTTTTTCTCCTTTATTCATCAAGTAATCTATAGTTTCTTCTATTGTTTCTGTAACAGAACCCATAGCTACAATTACTCTCTCAGCATCTTCTGCTCCATAATAATTAAAAGGTTTATACTCTCTTCCTACTACTTTTGACATTTCATTCATATAATCTTCTACTATCTTAGGTAATTCATCATAAAATCTATTTGAAGATTCTCTAGCTTGGAAGAATATATCTGGATTTTGAGCAGTACCTCTTGTTACAGGTCGCTCTGAATTTAATGATCTATTTCTAAAAGCTTTAACGGCATCATAATCTACTAATTTAGCATACTCATCATAATCTACTACTTCTATTTTTTGTATTTCATGGGAAGTTCTAAATCCATCAAAGAAATGTACGAAAGGAACTCTAGATTTTATTGCTGAAAGATGAGCAACCCCAGCTAAATCCATAACCTCTTGTACACTACCAGATGCTAACATAGCAAATCCTGTTTGTCTTGTTGCCATAACATCTGAATGATCTCCAAATATTGATAGTGCATGACTAGCTACTGCACGAGCACTTACATGAAATACTCCTGGTAAAAGTTCTCCAGCAATTTTATACATATTAGGTATCATAAGTAATAAACCTTGAGAAGCCGTAAATGTAGTAGTCAATGCTCCTCCCTGTAAAGAGCCATGAACTGCTCCGGATGCTCCTCCCTCAGACTGTAATTCAGTAACCTTAACTGGTTGACCAAAAATATTGTTTCTGCCATGAGCCGCCCAATCATCAGCGTACTCAGCCATTGGTGATGAAGGTGTTATTGGATAAATTGCAGCAACATCTGTAAATGCATAAGATACATGAGACGCAGCTGTATTTCCATCCATGGTTTTCATAACTTTTGCCATATATAATTACCCCCTTATATTTGTGTGTGAACTAAATTACAAAATCACTCAAGTTAAGTATATTAAACAATTCTACCAAAGTCAATAATATACAATTTTTTGTTTTGTTTAAAAAAGTATGTTAAAAGTTCAAAAAATATTTTTGTATACAATATAATGTTAAATATATTCTAAAATTAAGTTAACTCCAATATCTCATTATTGGTTAATTTAATATAAGATATTAAATAAAAAATATTAAAATAAAAGATATTACAAAATTGATAAATTTCGGTTATCTTCATACTAAAAATATAGGTAATTAATGGTTACTTTCTCTCTATTTCTCCCATTAATTTATTATTAAATTCCACAGCTGCATTATATCCCATCTTTTTTTGTCTATGATTTCTAGCTGCCACTTCAACAATCATAGCAAGATTTCTACCTGGCTTCACTGGAACTACAATTTTAGGTATTTCGATTCCTAATATATCATCATATTCTTCATCTAAACCTATTCTGTCATATTCTTTTTTTTCATTCCAATATTCCAATTCTATAATTAAATCTATTCCTTTAGAATTTCGTACTGCTCCAACTCCATATAATCGCTTTATATCAAGAATACCTAAACCTCTAATCTCTAAAAAATGTCGTATTAGCTCTGGAGCCATACCTTTAAGTATTCCATCATCTTTTCTTTTTATTTCCACAGCATCATCTGCTATTAATCTATGTCCTCTTTTTATTAGTTCTAATGCAGTTTCACTTTTACCAACTCCACTTTTTCCCACTATTAAGACCCCTATACCATAAATATCTACTAATACACCATGAATAGTAGTACTTGGAGCTAACATATCATCTAAACAAGTTATTAATTTATTTACAAATTTAGTTGTTGGAAGTCCTGTTCTTAATATTGTCCTATCATATTTTTTTGCTAAATCAAGAGTTTTTTCAGTAATTTCTAGATTTCTCGTAACTATTAAAGCAGGAATTGGATAAGAAAAGAAAAAATTTAATCGATCATACTTAACTTCAGTATCTAGCGTTTGAAGATAATTCCATTCAGCCTTACCTATGATTTGTATTCTCTCATGAGCAAAATACTCTTCATAGCCTGCTAATTGTAACCCTGGTCTATTTATATCACTTTTTATTATTTTATCATCGCCTCTCTTACTCTCATAAATAACTTCTACATCTAAATCTTTTATTATTCTCTTTATAGATACTGATTCCATATTTATTCCCCTTCCATTATATTTGATTTAATAAATATTCTATTTCTTATTTCTAAAATAGTTATATACTGACTCAGCTGACTTAATATTCATTCCCTCTACATTCTTTAATTCTTCAATTTCTGCCTTCCTAATCTTATCAATTGATCCTAATTCTCTAAGCAATGCCTTCTTCCTCTTTTCTCCGATTCCAGATATATTATCTAAAACTGATTTAAACATTCTTTTATCTCGTAAACTTCTATGATAACTTATAGCAAATCTATGAGCTTCATCTTGAATTCTTGTAATCAATTTAAATACTTCACTGTTCTTAGATATTTTAATTTCTTTATTTTTAAATATTAAGCCTCTAGTTCTATGAAAATCATCCTTAATCATACCACATACTGGAATATCTAGATTAAATTCTTTCATAACTTTTAACGCAATATTAACTTGTCCTTTACCACCATCCATCATTATTAAATCAGGTAAAACAGAGAAACTCTCAATTCCAATTTTATTTTCCCTTATCAATTCTCTTTCTTCCATGGCTCTATTAAATCTTCTCCACAATATTTCTTCCATACTCCCATAATCATTAGGCCCTTCTATGGATTTTATTTTAAATCGCCTATAATCACTACTTTTCTTTTTTCCACCTTCAAAAACAACCATTGATCCAACAGACTCAACCCCTTGAATATTAGATATATCAAAGGCTTCTATTCGATTAGGAATATACTCTAAATTTAATATTTTTTTCAATTCTATTAATATTCCCTTACTTTCTGCCATATTTCTCTTTATCCTATCACTATATTGATTTAAAGCCTCCAACGCATTTTTTCGTACCATTTCCATTAAATGATTTTTCTCTCCACGTTTAGGCACTTTAATATATACCTTTGAACCTCTCTTTTGAGTAAGCCATCTAGATACTAATTCAATATCTTCATACTCATCTTCCATTAATATCTCTTTAGGTATATAGGCAGTCCCCATATAAAATTGCTTTGTAAAGGCAGATAAAATTTCCTTCCTAGATTGTCCCTCAATATCTGTTATTACGAAATGTTCTCTACCAGTTAATTTCCCATTTCTTACAAAGAAAATCTGAACAATGGCATCATCTGTACCTTTAGCCATAGCAACTATATCTTGATCTACAATATTTGTTGATACTATCTTTTGTTTTTCTAAAATATGTTGTAAGGATAATAATTGATCCCTATATCTAGCCGCTTCTTCAAAATCTAAGTTTTTAGAAGCAGTATTCATCTTATTCTTAATTATATCTATTAACTTTTCCTCTTTACCATTTAAAAACATTATTATCTCATTAATCATTTCCATATACTTATCGTGTTTTACATTCCCCATACATGGAGCCAAACATTTACCAATATAATAGTTCAAACAAGGTCTTTCTCTAACTTGCTTACCTTCTTCAAGTTTCAACTTACATGTCCTAATAGGATATAGATCCCTTATTATATCTAATGTACTATTTACTGCTCCACCGCTAGTATATGGCCCAAAATATTTGGCTCCATCTTTTAAAATTTTTCGTGTTTTTATAACTCTAGGATATGATTCATTAGTAGTAATCTTTATATAAGGATATTGTTTATCATCTCTTAGCAAAACATTATATTTGGGTTTATGTTTTTTAATTAAATTTGCCTCTAATATCAGTGCCTCTATTTCTGAATCAGTCATTATATATTCAAATTCTTTAATATGACTTACCATCGTTCTTACCTTAGTTGATTTAACTGATGAAGATTGAAAATATTGTCTAACTCTTTTTTTGAGACTAATTGCCTTACCTACATATATAATTTGTCCTTTACTATCTTTCATTATATAAACTCCTGGATTATCAGGAAGCTTTTTTAATTCTTCTTGTATATGAAAACTCATATTATATCATCCTTTTACAATTTTCTTTCATAATTATATAATATCATAATTGAAGTAGTCGATAAATTTGGTTATAATAAGCTTATAAAAAGAAATATAAGGAGGTTAAAACTTGTTAGGAACTAAACACACCATTTTATTTTTTTTAGCATTTTTCTTAACCATATTTTTAGTTACTATAATAGGAATTATATTCTCACCTTTTATTAATAATATTAGTGATTATATTTATTATAATATAGTTTCTCCTATATTATTTACATTTTATTTTTTCACTTTTATAGCATTTCAAGGAATTATAAGAAAAATATATACTAATAAATATATAAACGAAAATCAAATTTTAATCAAATCAAAAGCAAAAAAATTTCAAATAAATGAAAAATTATTGATATATTTAGTCATAATATTAATATATTTTAGTTCTATGATAAGAAACTTTTCTATTCAATCAATAACATTACCCAAAGTTTTATTATTCATTTTATCTATAATTATTATAGAAATTGCCTTAAAATTTTCATCAAAATCATTATATGGTTATTTTACTAAGGATTATATTATAATATCAGGAATTGATTTAAGAATTAGTTTACCTATTATTTATGGATCCAATATTTTAAATGATTCTAACGTATATACTTATAATGATATTAAAGAATATTTTACATTTCCTGAAACAATAGAACTATACTTGATTGGAGAACAGGGAAAATTAGTATTTAATACAGATAATGAATTATCACGACAATTTCTTGGTATTTTAAAACAAAAGAAAATACCAATGAAAAAATTTAATTAATTATTTAAAATGGAGGTGAAATATGCAAGTAGATTTGTTAGAATGGTTAGGATATATAGCATCATTTATAGTATTAGTTTCATTACTTATGTCTTCTGTTATTAAGCTTAGATGGATTAATCTATTAGGCTCTTTAATATTTGCAATCTATGGCTTCCTAATTGGAGCATTACCTGTAGGAATTATGAATTTAGGTATAGTATTTATTAATATTTATTATTTAATTAAAATATATGGCTCTAAAGATTATTTCAAAATCTTACCTATAAATACAAATACAGATTATTTTCAATATTTTCTAGAATTTTATAAAGAAGATATTTTAAATTATTTTTCTAGATCAAAATTTGATATTGATGATTCAGTTGTAAATATTTATATATTAAGAAATATGATACCGGCTGGAGTATTCATAGCATCCGAATATGATTCTAATACCTTAAAAATTGAACTAGATTATGTTATACCCGAATATAGAGACTTCAAGATTGGCAAATATCTATTTGAAGACCAAAAAAAGCATTTTTTAAATAAAGGATATAATAAATTCGTAAGTATATCCTTAAATAATAAACATGATAAATATCTAGAAAAAATGGGATTCACTAAAATAATAGAAGATGGAAATGATTATTTCGTTAAAGAGATAGAATGAGTATATCTAGATATACTCATTCTATCTATCTAATATTTTCTTTAAAAATTTACCAGTATAAGATTGCTTTACTTTTGATACTTCTTCAGGCGTACCTTCAGTTACTATAGTACCTCCACCATCTCCTCCTTCAGGTCCTAGATCTATAATATGATCGGCTACCTTTATTACATCTAAATTATGTTCAATAACTAATACAGTATTACCACTCTCAACTAATTTATTTAATACCTTAATAAGTTTATGAATATCAGCAAAATGTAATCCTGTAGTAGGCTCATCTAGTATATACAATGTTTTTCCAGTACTTCTCTTACTTAATTCAGTAGCTAATTTAATCCTTTGAGCTTCTCCACCAGATAATTGTGTTGATGGTTGACCTAAATGAATATATCCTAATCCAACATCATTTAATGTCTTTAACTTCCTTTTAATTTTAGGTATATTATCAAAAAACTCAACTGATTCTTCTACAGTCATATCTAATACATCAGAAATAGTTTTACCCTTATATTTCACCTGTAATGTTTCTCTATTATATCTCTTCCCTTTACACACTTCACATGGTACATATATATCAGGTAAGAAATGCATTTCAATTTTAATTATTCCATCTCCACTACAAGCCTCACATCTTCCACCTTTAACATTAAAACTAAATCTACCTTTTTTATAACCCTTCATTTTAGCTTCAGGAGTCATTGCAAACAGTTCTCTTATATAATCAAATACTCCAGTATAAGTAGCAGGATTTGATCTCGGAGTTCTTCCAATCGGTGATTGATCTATGTTTATTACCTTATCTATATTTTCTATTCCCTTTATATCTTTATGAGAACCAGGTCTTGCTTTCCTTCTATGAAGTTCTTGCCCCAATCTATTATATAATATTTCATTTACTAATGTACTCTTACCTGAACCAGAAACTCCTGTTACACAATTAAATACACCCAATGGTATTTTTACATCTATCTTTTTAAGATTATGTTCTTTAGCACCTATTACTTTTATTTCTTTTCCATTACCTTTCCTTCTTTCACTTGGGATTTCAATCTTTTTCTTCCCACTCAAATATTGACCTGTTATAGATTCTTCATAAGCCATTATTTCTTTCATAGTACCTTGTGCTATTATTTTACCACCATTTATCCCTGCTCCAGGACCAATATCCACAATATGATCAGCAGCAGCCATTGTATCTTCATCATGTTCCACTACTAAAAGAGTATTTCCTAAATCCGTAAGATTTCTTAAAGCTTCTAATAATCTATCATTATCTCTTTGATGAAGTCCAATACTTGGTTCATCTAATACATATAATACTCCGACTAAACTTGAACCTATCTGAGTAGCTAATCTTATTCTTTGAGATTCTCCACCAGACAATGTCCCTGCACTTCTAGATAAATTTAAATATTCTAATCCCACATTACTTAGAAATTCTAGTCTACTATTTATCTCCTTTAGTATTTGATGAGCTATCATTTCCTCTCTTTCAGTAAGTTTAAGCTTTTTAAAAAATTCTAAACTATCTTTTATAGACATTTCTGTTATTTCGGCAATATTTTTATCGTTTACTGTAACAGCTAAACTCTCATCCTTTAATCTTGCCCCATGACAATCACTACAAGGTATAATACTCATATAACTTTCTATTTTATCCCTCATATAATCGGATCGTGTTTCATTATATCTTCTTTGAAGATTATTTATAATCCCTTCAAAAGGGCCATTATACATCTTATGTCCACTAAATCTACTATCAAAAGAAAATTTGATGTTTTCACATTTAGTTCCATATAATAATTCATCTATCATTTCTTTTGAAGCTTCCTTAATTGGGGTATCTAAATCAAATTTATATTTTTCAACAATGGTCTTAATTATTTGATAATAATAAGTGCCTTCTCCAGCTCCACTATACGGAGCTATTGCTCCTTGATTTATAGATAAATTTTTATTAGGTATAACTAATTCCCTATCAACTTTCTTATGATTTCCCAATCCGTTACAAGTTGGACACATACCAAAAGGATTATTAAATGAAAACATCCTTGGAGAAATCTCCTCTAAGGCTATTCCACAATCTGGACAAGCAAAATTTTGACTAAACAATATATCTTTACCACCAATAATATTTACTATAGCTAGTCCTTCTGATAATTCCAATGTTGTTTCTAAAGAATCTGCCAATCTCTTTTCTATGTCTTTTTTAATAATTATTCTATCTACTACTACTTCAATAGTATGCTTTTTATTTTTTGCTAGTCCATTTAATTCATTTATATCAAATATTTCTCCATCAATTCTAACTCTAACATAGCCTTCTTTTCTAATATTCTCTAATAACTTTTTATGTTGTCCTTTTTTCCCTCTAATAATTGGTGCTAATAATTGAATCTTAGTCCTTTCTTCTAATTCCATAACCTTATCAACCATCTGATCTATAGTTTGAGATGTAATCTCTTGTCCACACTTAGGACAATGAGGAATACCAATCCTAGCAAACAATAATCTAAAATAATCATAGATTTCAGTAACTGTTCCCACTGTAGATCTAGGATTTCTATTTGTTGTTTTTTGATCAATTGAAATAGCAGGAGATAATCCTTCTATATATTCAACATTCGGTTTTTCCATTTGACCTAAGAATTGCCTTGCATAGGCAGAAAGACTCTCTACATATCTTCTTTGTCCTTCCGCATATATAGTATCAAAAGCTAGGGAAGATTTTCCTGACCCACTCAAACCTGTTAATACTATAAATTTATCTCTAGGTAACTCTATATCAATATTTTTAAGATTATGTTCCTTGGCTCCTTTAACTATAATTTTGTTTTTTTCCATTTTATCCCTCTTTCCCATTAGACGCAATTAATTTTCATTAAGCGATGCTATTTTATCCCTTAATTCCGCTGCTCTTTCAAATTGTAAATTTTCTGCTGCCTCAATCATTTCTGTTTCTAATCTAATAATTATATTTTTAATTTCTTCTTTAGACATATCTTTACTTGTATTATATTTTTCTTCTTCTTCTGCAATTTTAGTTGCTTCAATAACATCTCGAATAGACTTTCTTATAGTAGTAGGAGTTATACCATGTTCTTCATTATAAGAGATTTGTATACTTCTTCTTCTATTAGTTTCACTAATTGCTCTATTCATAGAATTAGTTATTTTATCTGCATACATTATAACTTCACCTTGTGAATTTCTAGCTGCTCTTCCTATGGTCTGTACCATAGAAGTTTCAGATCTTAAAAATCCTTCTTTATCTGCATCTAAAATAGCTACTAAAGAAACCTCTGGTAAATCCAATCCTTCTCTTAATAAATTTATACCAACTAAAACATCAAATTTTCCCAGTCTTAAATCTCTTATTATCTCCATTCTTTCAATAGTTTTAATATCTGAATGAAGATAAGTTACCTTTATTCCTATTTCTTTAAAATAATTAGTTAAATCCTCTGACATTTTTTTAGTCAAAGTAGTCACTAATATTCTTTCATTCTTCTCAACTCTATTTTTAATTTCTTTAACCAAATCATCTATTTGATGGTCTGTAGGTCTTACTGTAACTAAAGGATCTAATAATCCAGTAGGTCTAATAATTTGTTCTACGATTTCTTCAGATTTCTCAGCTTCATAAGACCCAGGGGTAGCACTTACAAATATCATTTGATTAATATGATTTTCAAATTCATCAAATCTTAAAGGTCTATTATCCATAGCCGATGGTAATCTAAATCCATAATCTACTAGGGTTTGTTTTCTAGATCTATCTCCAGCATACATTCCCCTTACCTGCGGAATAGTAACATGAGATTCATCCACAACTATTAAAAAATCATCTGGAAAATAATCTATCAAAGTATAAGGTTTACTTCCTTTTGATCTTCCACTAATATGTCGTGAATAATTTTCTATTCCATTACAATATCCCATTTCCCTTAACATTTCTATGTCATACATTGTTCGTTGTTGCAATCTTTGAGCCTCTAAAAGTTTATCCTCTCTTCTCAATTCTTTTAATCTTTCCTCTAATTCATTTTCTATATTTACAATAGCTTCTTCAATTTTATCTTGGGATGTAGCAAAGTGTGAAGCTGGAAATATAGATACATGACTTCTTCTGCCGATTATTTCTCCAGTCAATGAATTGACTTCCGTGATTCTATCAATTTCATCTCCAAAGAACTCAACCCTTATAGCATTTTCACTTGAAGAAGCTGGAAATATTTCTACAATATCTCCTCTAACCCTAAATGTTCCCCTAATAAAATTAATATCGTTTCTTTCATATTGAATATCTACTAATTTTCTAACTACTTCATCCCTATCTTTATTCATACCAGGTCTTAAAGATACAACTAAATTTTCATAATCTATTGGATCTCCTAAACCATATATGCAAGATACACTTGCAACTATTATTACATCTTTTCTTTCAAATAATGATGCTGTAGCTGAATGTCGTAATTTATCTATTTCATCATTTATTGACGCATCTTTTTCTATATAAGTATCACTACCAGGAACATAAGCTTCTGGTTGATAATAATCATAATAACTTACAAAATATTCTACAGCATTATCAGGAAAAAACTCCCTAAATTCACTAGCCAATTGAGCTGCCAATGTCTTATTATGAGCTATTACTAATGTTGGTTTTTGAACTTTTTCTATTATATTAGCCATAGTAAAAGTCTTACCAGAACCCGTTACTCCTAATAAAGTTTGAAACTTTTTATTATCTTCTATTCCTTTTGCTAATTTATCTATAGCCACTGGTTGGTCCCCAGTAGGTTGATATTCTGATTTCAATTTAAATTTTTCCATTTTATCACCTCTATATTGCTCTTTTGAAGAACACCCGTTCGTTACTTATTATATGTTTACTTTTAAATTAAGTCAATAGATATATTTATATTTTTACCCTTTATTTTTTAATATAATTAGCTATTATAGGAGGAGTATTTATCAATGGTATTATATTTAGTCTATATGAACTCATACTTATATTTCTTATTTTATTATCGTTATCAATATATTTTATAGAATAAAATTTATCATATTTTGAAATTATTTTTTTTATATCATTTACATCATTTACTTTACAATTATTAATTTCAACTATAATGTCTAAAGGATGCAATAGATTATTCTCATCTATTACATCTAAAACTTTTACTCCCCTTTTCGTATTTAAATATTTAGTATCTTCATAATTTTTAGTATTATATCTTATAATCAATTCATGTTCGATTATTAAACTTATAGACAATAATATTACTAATCCTTTATTTGGATAAACTAATGAAATAAAAAAAACATTAGTAATACCATAAATAAAAGAATTAATTCCATATTTATTAATCCTTTTCTTCACTTTACCACTACTTATTAAATTTCTAAATCCTAATATCAGCGGTAAAATAATAATATTACCATTGATATTTACGATTATCGGAAGTAACCATAACAAATCAAAATAATAACCTGCCATAATTATCCCTTTTCTTTCTAAATACATAGGACTTCTATTTCTATAACCATCCAAATAAATAAGAATTCCTTCTATTAAATGAAATATACCAATCAGATATAAAATATTTATAGACTTATCAATATTATCTGTTAAACAAAATACTATTGATACTATACTTCCGCCATAAACTATACATAAAAATCTCTTGTTTATTAAAGACAACATTAAAGAAACGATATACACTAACAATATATATACATCAATTTTTATATTAAAATATTTTATTAATAAGCTAGTCATAATTCCCATTAATATACCCAAAATAATGTTGTTCAATAAAATTTTTTTGCTATTCCTTATCTCACTACCAAATAATAATACTTCATTCTTTCTTTTTCTATTCTCTTTATAACATATAGTTAATATACTTATAATAATTAAAGGATTAATTAATAATAAATATTCTATATTCAACACCTCCTATAGTGAGTATTGCCTATAGAACAAATAATTTACACAAAAAGAAAAGATATAGGTAGCCCTACATCTTTTCTTTTAGAACCTCTATAGCCTTATTAAGTTGTATATCTTCTTCTATATTTTCAACGCCCCATTCTACATTTTCTGGTAGTTCAACCTCTATATCTGGTTTTATTCCTTTTCCATGAATGTTTATTCCATTAGGTGTAAAATATTCTGAAATAGTAAGCTTAAATCCTGACCCATCACTTAATTGTTCTATTCTTTGTACAATTCCCTTTCCAAACGTAGTAGTTCCTAATATAGTTCCACTATTAGTATCTTTTACTGCTCCAGCTAATATCTCAGATGCACTAGCACTGCCTTCATTCACTAAAAGAACTAATGGAATATCTAACTTATCCTTATCAGAATTATAATATTCTTTTTCTCCATTTTTTGTTTCAGTATAAACAATGGGAGATTCTCCTATTAATAAATCAGCAATATCGGCAGTTTGCTGTAATAATCCTCCTGGATTATTTCTTAAATCAATAATTAAACTTTTCATTCCACTATCTTGTAATTCAGAAAGATGTTTCTTGAAATCATCATATACTAATTCATCAAATTGAATTATTCTAATATATCCAATATTTCCTTCAAGCATTCGAGAATTAACACTTACAAGACGTATTTCTTCCCTAGTTAATGTTAATGTTAATTCTTCTTCCTCTCTTATAATAGTAAGATCAACATCAGTTCCTGGTTTACCCTTCATAACATCTACTGCTTTATCCATTTCTTCAGCTAAAAATTCTTTATCATCTACTTTAATTATCTTATCCCCAGGTTTTATACCAGCCTTTTCCCCTGGAGTATCTTCTATAGGAGATACTACTGTAATATAATTATCCTCTCCTGGAGTAACAATGATTCCCACTCCTCCATAACTTCCCTCTGTTTGATCCATGAAATCACTAAATTCATCTTTAGTCATGTACACTGAATATGGATCATCTAAAGATTGGAATAATCCTTTTATTTGTCCATCTAACATTTCTTTTTCTGTAACTTTATTTAAATAATTTTGATCAATATATTCTTTAAGATATGCAACCTTATTTGCATTATCTAATTGATTTTTAGGTATTATAACCTTAGAACCTACAGTTAACTGAACCATATTATCTAATAAAAAAGTCCCAGCAGCTGTTAATAAAACTAGTACTAAACCTATTGCAATAGCTTTCTTTTTTGATATCATTAAATTCACCTCAAGTAAATATTCTAATAATTAAGTCTATTAAATACACGTTAACATTATACCACTTAACTATTACCTTTTCAATTTTTGAATTATAACTCAAAAAACAGAGTACAAATTAAATTTGTACTCTGTTCTTTCAATTATTTTAAATATGATATTGGATTCATATACTTTCCATTTTTTCTTACTTCAAAATGCAAATGAGGTCCTGTAGAATTTCCAGTACTACCACCAAGAGCTATCGCTTGACCAGCACTAACATTATCTCCTACATTCACTAAAAGCGATTGATTATGTGCATATAAAGTTACCATTTGTCCTCCATGGTCAATCATAACAGCTTTCCCATAAGTACCCTTCCATCCAGAAAAAATTACCTTTCCACTATTAGCAGCTACCACTGTAGTTCCATACTGTCCTCCATAACTTATATCTATACCTGTATGGAAACTCTTTGATCCACTAATTGGATGAATTCTATTACCAAAAGGAGAACTAATTCTATTATGTCCAGGAACTGGCCATTTATAAACTCCTCCTACATATTCCATAGTAGAACTTTGCAATTTTTGAATTTCACTAGTAATACTATTAGCTTCTTTATTAAGTTGATTTTCTAATTTTTCTAATTCAGAATACTCTTGTTCTAACTTACTCTTCTTTTTTTGCTTTGATCTATTTGCCAATTGTAATTTTTCTTTTTCTTCTTTAACTCTACTTTGTTCATGATTAAACAATTTTTTCTTTGTTTCAAGTTCTTTTTTCTTATCTTCAATTATATCTCTTTGTTCTTGCATATATTTCAAGAGCTCAATATCTTGATCTGCTATTCTTTGAACTAAATCTAATCTACTAAGCAAATCAGTAAAACTCTCCGCTCCAAGCAAAACTTCTAAATAACTAACATTACCATTCTTATACATTACTCTTAATCGTGAATTAAGAGTTTCATCTTTATCCTCTATATTTTTCTGTGCTTTATCTAATTCTTTTTCCGTAACTTTCATCTCATCTTGTACTTCACTAATCTTACTTTCTATTTTTTTTATCTCTTTTTCAGCTTCACTTATTTCTGTATCCAATTTTTCAATTTCTTTTTTTGCTTCAGATAGTTCGCTATCTTTATCTTTTAATTCATCTTTTGTATTTTCTAGTTTGCTTTTAACTTCTTTTTGTTTTTCCTTTAATTCATTAGTATTATCTGCATATGCCATACTTAGATTAAAGAATATGGTTAAGATAATCACCAATGAAAATACCTTCTTTTTCCTCACCATAACACCCCCTTAGACTTTCAAAAATCTTCTTAAGGATACTACACTTCCTATAATACCAATCCCAATTCCAATAGACATAAATATAAGAACTACATCACCAAAAAGATTATAATACGGTATCATATAAACATTAGAAAAAACATAAAGTTGTTTACTAGCTACTTCAAATAAATACTTATAACTAAATTCTATTATAAATATTGATACAATGGAGCCAATAATTCCTAATAATATTCCCTCTACTATAAATGGTCCTCTTATAAAACCATTAGTTGCTCCTACATATTTCATTATATTGATTTCTTTTTTTCTAGCTGCAACAGTTATCTTAATAGTATTAGAAATAATAAATATAGATATTAATACTAATATACCTATTATAACCAAACCACCATTTCTTACTAATGTCGATATATTTACCATCTTTTCAATAATATCTCTAAAGTATTTTATATCTTCTATACCTTCCATATTTTTGACACTTTTCACAATTTTTTCTGATTCTTCAATATTATCTATTCGTATAATTAATGAATCTGGAAATGGGTTCTCCTCTAAATCTTCTAATAAATATGCTTTATCATCCCATTGTTCTTGCATATCTTTCAATGCTTCTTCTTTAGATTTATATCTTATTTCTGAAATACCATTAATATTCTCCAATTTATCATTTAAATTTTCTATCTGTTCTTTTGTTGCATCTTCAGCAATAAATATTTCTATTTCATCAAACTCTTGCTCTAACATAACTGCAAGATTATTTACATTCAATACCAATACCAAGATAATACCTAATATAATTAGTGTAGATGTAACTGAACCAATTGATGCTAAACTCATCATTCTATTACGCCAAACACCTACTAAACCTTGTTTTAGGGTATATAAGATTGTCCTAAAATTCATAGTCATAAACACCCTTTCTGTCATCTTTAATAACTCTTCCTTTGGATAATGCAATCACTCTCTTCTTCATAATATCAACAATATCCTTAGCATGAGTAGCCATTAAAACTGTTGTCCCTCTTCTACTTATGTCTTTTAATATACCCATTATTTCCCAAGCGGTATCTGGATCAAGATTCCCTGTAGGCTCATCTGCAATAAGCACAGTAGGTCTATTTACAATCGCTCTTGCAATGGATACTCTTTGTTGTTCTCCTCCTGATAATTGACTAGGAAAACTATCAGCCTTATCACTCAAACCTACTAACCCCAATGCATTAGGTACTTGTCTCCTTATTTCCTTTGGAGTACTGCCTACTATTTCCATAGCAAATGCTACATTTTCATAAGCTGTCTTATTTTCTAATAATCTAAACTCTTGGAAAACTATACCAATAGAACGTCTTATCTCTGGTATACCTCTATTACTAACTTCTGTTATATCTTTATCATTAAAAATTATTTTCCCTTTATCAGGATTTATTTCTTTCATAAGTAATTTTATCAAAGTAGATTTTCCAGCTCCACTAGAACCTACCAAAAATACAAAATCACCTTTTTCTATGTCAATATTAATATCATTTAATGCTACAACACCTTTTTTATACTTTTTTACAACGTTTTGTAGATGTATCAATGTCTTCACTCCTGTCTGGTTTTATAAATCTACAACAATTTATGTTTTTTTATTTATTTATTATGACTCAAAATAGTCATATTCTTTTAAATTATCTTCATTGTATTATAAATCATTAACTATAATTAACATTTCCCAAACTCAAAATATATTATTAAGATAATATTACTTATAAACTATTATAATAAAATTTAAAGGAAATTAAAAGGACTTTTTTCAATAATTTTGTAACCATTTAGAAACATTTTAGAAAAATGCTCTATTTTTTGTAATTAAATAGTAATATTTAATATTTTTATTTACACTTTTATAATATAATCTTAATCATTAATATACATTATAACATTTATATGCAAATATGCAAAAAACAGAAGAATTAATTCTTCTGTTTTTTGCATATAAATGTTTATATATTAATCCTCTAAAAATTTACTAATTTCATCTGTATAATTAGCTTTTTATATAATATAAAGTTTTATCATTCCTCAATAAATTTCGTTTCAAGATAAATTCTCTCTGGTAATGCTTCAAGCTCAGTAACAGCTACTATAGTTGGATATGTAATCACCTGAGGTACTATCTCATCTGGTTTAGGGTCTTTATATTCTGCATAAACAATTAAATCAAATTTATCTTCATTAGATTTCTTTTCAATCTTATCTATTGTTACTCTATATCCATCAGTTCTTTTTTCCCCTCTTGTAACAATAACATATATCTTCTTATCTACTTTACAAGCAAGAGCTCTTTCTTCTTTTTGATACTTAGGCAATAACTGCTGTATTTTATCAGGTATTGCATCTTCTTCGATAACTTTAAAAGCCACTTTTTCATCCCCCCGATCCAACAAAAATTTAGGGATAAAAATAACACCTAAGATAATTATTAACAAGATAATAATTATCCATAATTTTTTCATACAACCCCCCCTATTTAACTTAAAAATCACTGAATATCCTTTATATTTCTTCCATCTAATAAATAATATTCCATCTATAGAGGGATTATTCTTGTATGTTAATTCATATAGAAATAATTAGTTACTATTAATCTTTTTAAATCCTTCTCCTAATACTTCATGAATATCTGTTAACATAACAAAAGCTCTATTATCTAATTTATGAATTAATTCTTTAAGTTTTGTAATTACTGCTCTATTCACTACACATAATAATGCATCTCTATCTAATCCAGTATACATGCCTTTTCCTTTTAATATAGTTGCTCCTCTATCAATTTCTTTTAATATAGCTTCACCTATTTCTTCTGGTTTCTCTGAAATTATCAAGAAAGCTTTAGAATAACTAAGCCCTTCCATAATCTCATCAATTACTTTAACTAATATATATAATGCAATTGTAGAATATAGTGCAGTATCAAGCTTTTGATCTACTAACCCTGCAAATACAACTACCATAAAATCAATAACCATCATTAATTTAGCAATACTTAAACTAGGTATATATTTATGTAATATAGCTCCTGCTAAATCAGTTCCTCCTGTAGTTCCTCCAAATTTAAATACCATTCCTATTCCCATACCTATAAGTAAACCTCCAAATATTGAGGCTAATAATAAATTAGTCGTAGCTATATTCTTAGGTAAAACTCTTATGAAAAAAGATAGTGTAAGAGTTGCATATAATGTTTTTGCTCCAAATGCTTTCCCTAAAGTTACTACTCCTATAATAAATAAAGGAACATTGATTAATAAATTAGTTACATAAACCTTTAAAAATCCATTTGTAACTTTTTGTATAACTATTCCAAATCCACTAACTCCTCCAGGTGCTATCATGTTTGGTTCTAAAAACATATTTAATGATATCGCCATTATAACCGTACCCATAGCTATAGCCAAATAATCTATTAAATATCTATACTACTTTTTATCATTCATTGTTATATCTCCTCCTTTATAGTTTACATAAAAAATATATCTATTACATTTATAAATGATTCTGCATGTTTATTTTATATTATAATTAACTAAGAAAAAATGTTTTTATTAAATATATAAAAATAATAATATTTCCAAGGAAATTTTGTCGTAATTTATTATACCCAACATTGCTTATATTGGATTCGATAAATAAAAGCATTAAAAAAGTTAGAAATATAATAATTTCTAACTTTAATTATTTTTATTAAGTTTTTAGAATTCTACTAATCCCGCACTTATCTTTATACATTCGTTTACCTTATCCATCATATCCTCATCAAAATGTCCTACTTTTTCTCTTAATCTCTTTTTATCTATTGTTCTTATTTGTTCTAATAGTATAACAGAATCTTTAGTTAATCCGTATTCCGATGCAACTATCTCTATATGAGTAGGTAGTTTAGCCTTATTAATTTGAGATGTAATAGCTGCAATTATTATAGTTGGACTATACTTATTACCAACATCATTTTGTATTACTAGTACAGGTCTAACTCCACCTTGCTCCGAACCTATAACTGGGCTCAAATCAGCATAAAATATATCTCCTCTTTTAATAATCAAAATCATTCACATCCTGTCAATTTTGCTTCATAATCACAGAGTTCATGATTGTCTTCTTCTACACCTATTTCAGCTATTGATAAGTTTATATTTCCCATCTCTCTATAACCTATTTTCATTCGCTCTCTGATTTGTACTCTCTTCCTTTCCCGAATATAAAGTTTCATAGCTTCCCTAATAAATTCACTTCTGTTTTTCTTTTCAATAGAAACAATTCCATCAATTTCTTCTAACATAGTATCAGGAAGACTAATCATTATTCTTTTTGTTTGAGTCATAAGAGCACCTCCAAAAGAAATTATTAAGATATCATTCCAATTTATATATTTATCTATATTATATTCGTATATATAACAGTATATACTAGATTATATATTACAAATAATATATTTTCAATTATATAAATTATAATCTTTTATCTCAATAATAGTATCCCCTTTTTTAAATACTCTTGGCACTCTTTTTCCCATCATACATACAATTTCATAATTAATAGTACCTAATCTATCTGCAACTTCATCAATATGCAATGTATTATTCTCTCCATCACTAAATAATGTTACAATGTCTCCAATATTAACATTATCTATTTCAGATAAATCAATCATACATTGATCCATACAAATTCTCCCTACTATTTTTACTCTCCTATTCTTAATTGTTCCTTCTGCATTTCCACTCAATAACCTAGTAAAACCATCAGCATATCCAATTGGTAATGTACCTATTTTAGATTCCTTGTCTGTACTATATATATGTCCATAACTCAAACCAGTATTTTCTGGTACATTCTTAATATATGATAATTTTGCTCTTAAACTCATAGCTGGCTTTAACTTTACATTATCTTTGTTTACGTCTTTTGATGGATATAAACCATACAACATAATACCAGCTCTAACCATATCTAAATTATACTCTGGTAAATCAATAATAGCCGCACTATTAGAAACATGTTTTATTGGTATATTAATTCCTCTTTTTTCTAATTTCTGAATTATTTCTTCAAACCTGCTAAATTGTATTTTAGTAAATTCTTTATTTTTTTCATCAGCTCTTGCAAAATGAGTAAATATACCTTCTATTTCTACATTAGGCAATTTAGAGATTTCTATTATGGTTTCTATACTTTTTTCATTATTTTTTAATCCTAATCTTCCCATACCAGTATCCAATTTTATATGTATCTTAGATATCTTATTTTTTCTTAATGCCTCATCTGATATTGCTTTCCCTTGATCCAAAGTATATATAGTAGCCATAATATTATAATCAATAATATCCTCCACTTGAGAGTTTGGTGTATATCCTAATATAAGTATAGGTGTATTCAATATCCCACCTTTTCTTAATTCGATAGCTTCAGATAAGGTAGCTACAGCTAATCTATCAGCTCCATTCTCTAAAAACACTTTTGATGTTTCTACTGCATCATGTCCATATCCATTTGCTTTTACTACTGCAGTAACCATTGTTTCTTTTCTTGTGACTCTTCTTACTTCTCGTATATTATTAGCTAAATTATCTAAATTTATCTCCACCCATACAGGTCTTGTTTTTTCTAATTTAAACATTTTTTCACCCCATATTATCATTGATTAAACAATTTTTGTTCTGATACATTTACATTATATTTAAATTCTTTATAGTATACAATAACCCTTTCTTTTTCATCCTTATCTAATATTACCATCTTATAAGGCTTAAAATTTTTCTTATCAATCCACAGCCTTTGTTTAGCTCTATATATGTTATTACCAGGCATCTCTAAGGAAATCACGAAATAATCCTTTCCTTTTTGTTTTTCATTTTCCAATTGCATTTCTTCATTCGTTAAGATTAACTGTATAAAATATCCTATAAAAAAACTTTTATCTTCTTCTGTTTTTTTATTATTTCTTATCACTGAAGATTTATCAATATCAGGATATATCAAATATGTCTTATTCCCATCATATGTAATAATTTGTTTTCCATCATCATATTCAATTCTATATTTATTAGGTTTTGAAAATAAATGAGTGGCTGAATACTCTGCTGGACTTTTATTTCCTATTATTGTTATTTCTGCTTTACACATATAATTATCTATTTCATTAATAGTTTTTTGTAATTCATTAAATAATTCTTCATTTGTCGGTTTTTTTACCTGACAAGAGGTAACTATTATTAATAATAGAAATATTAAACCCACAAAATTTTTTTTCACTTAACTACTCCCTTCCCATTTATAAATGAGTTAGTATATCTGATCTAGCTATTATACCTTTTATTTTTCCTTCTTCATCAATCACTGGTACTCTATTTATTCTTTTATCTAACATAAGATTCACTACTTTCCTAACTTCATCATCTTCTTCTACCTTTATAGCAGGTGTACTCATTAAATCTTTTACTTTATAGGCAGCTACTTTTTTTAATTCATTTTCAAATTTTTTAACACTGTCTAATAAAATAAATCCTCCTAACAATGGTACATAAGATGGTATACTTATATCTTTATCCTTAAATATTAAATCTGTTTCTGTAACAATTCCAACAACTTTATTATCTTCATTAACTACTGGTACCCCACTAATCTTATTTTTAATAAGTAGTTTTGTTGCATTTTCAATATTCTCTTCCTCAGATACTGTAATAACTTCTTTAGTCATTATATCTCTAGCTTTCATCTTCATTCCTCCTTATTTCTTTTATTGTTTTTGGTAGACTATTAATAATGTCTGTTGCTATCAATCCATATTCTCCCTTTTCTTCTTTAGCATAATCTCCAGATAATCCATGAGTATAAACTCCAATTTTACAAGCATCAAATCCTTCAATGCCTTGGGCTATATACCCTGATATAATCCCTGTAAGTACATCTCCACTTCCTGCTGTAGCCATTCCAGGATTACCAGTAGAATTAATATATGTTTTTTCTCCATCCGTAACAATTGTATTATACCCTTTCAATACAGTTATTACATTAAATTTTTTTGAAGTATCAATAGCATATTGAATTCTATCTTTTTCTATATCTTTAACACTTACATCGATTAATCTAGATAATTCTCCCATATGAGGTGTTATTATTGTTATACCCTTTCGACACTTTAATATATCAGTATTTTTTGCTAAATTATTTATTCCATCAGCATCTAAGATTAATTTTCCGTTGTAATTTTCTATTACATCAATTATAAAACTTCTAGTTTCTTCTTTTTGACCTATTCCTGGTCCTATTGCCAAAACATCATAATTATTTAAACTATGAATATCCTTATAACTTTCTTCAATAAAATATCCTTTATTCTTATCTTCTAAAGGTAATGTTATAGTCTCTACTGTTTTTATTTCTAGAATTTTATTTAATGATTTAGGAATATAAAGATATACTAGTCCACTACCTGTTCTCAATGCAGATATGGATGTTAAATATGCAGCTCCCGTCATGCCCATACTACCAGCTATTATCCCCACCCTACCATAAGTTCCTTTATGAGAATTTTTCTTTCTATTAGGAAGAATAGATTTCATCTCCTCTAAAACATATCTGGTCTTACATTCATGGCCTTCTCCAATAGCCATAGCTACTGAATAATTCTTCTCATGAGATATTGTTAATGTTATATTTTCTATGCCCTTTTGTTCTGCAATCGTTTTTGCATTATCTTTTAAATATACATATGGTTTATTTAAATCATTATGTAGTATTACAATATCCTTCCATTTAAACTTTCTTACTCCTGTACCTATCATTTTGGATATAGCCTCTTTTGAAGAAAACATCCCGGCTATAGTAGTAACACTACCATTTTTTGTGTTAATATAATCTATTTCTTCCTCAGAAAATAATCTACTTAAAAATTTATTTGTATTTATTTTATTTATTCTATCTATGTTTAATATATCTATTCCAACACCTATAATCATTATTCCTCACCTAATTAATTATATTATTTACCTAATCCTCTAAGTATATCTAAAAGACTTTCATCCATAGGAATTCCAAACCAAATTCCTAAAAGATAGATTCCTCTATATAGAAAATATATGGCCGTACCTAAAAATAGTATTACAAATATTAATTTGAATATTATATAAAGTTTACTTTCTTTTTCTCTTTCTACTATTTTATTTAATAATTTACTTATGAATTTGGTGAATATTTCTAAAGTACTAACAATAAATATCAGAAATAATACTAGATCAAACGTCATAATAATACCCCACTTATATATTTTTACATTCCTTTATTCTATTTTACTACAAATCTCGTATAAAAAAAAAGAAATGTTTAAACATTTCTTTTATTCAAAGAATTCTTTATCTAATTTTTCTATTTCATTTTTTCCTATCATTCCATGAAGATATGTATATATTTTATGTATGGTTTCCTCATAATCATTTTTTTCTTCTATCAATGATTTAAGTCTATTCCTTAATTCTTCTATTTCATCATTTATGAAATCCATTTTGCTCTCTCTTTCTCTTAACTCCTTATAAGCTACTTTAATTGTTGCTTTTAATAATTCATAATTTTCTTCACGAATATCTTTAGGAATAGACTCTAATTTAAATGTAATATCTTTTATCTCATCATTAATTTCAATTATCTTATTCTTAGAGTCATCTAAATTTTCTAAAGCCGTATTATCATCCTTATTCACTCTATAAGATAAATTAACTATATTAACCATTGCATCTCTTTTTTCTCTTTGTAATTTCTTTAATTTTCTATTATAATTTTTCTCTTCTCTTAATAATTCTAATAATTTTTCCTTTTCTATATTTATTTCTTTATCATTCGAATCCCCAAATAAATCTTTCCAATCAGGATTATTCACAAGCAATGGAATATTATTCTTTAAAATAATATTATAATCTATATCTATATCTTTATCCTTAGACAACATAATACCCCTCCCTTATATTATTATACTAGATTTTAATAATTAAAAAAATAATATTATATAACTAATTGATGATATTAATCATAAATTAGTATAGGGAGGAATATATTTTTCTCCTGGAACTAGATGTATAAGCTCTAAAGTAAAATTAATAGTTCTTATAATTCCAACAACTCAAATAGCCTTTAAGATAGTCTTAGATAATAATGGTGTAACAGATACAGTTTAATATTATTTTAGCTAATCGAATTAATCTCTTCTTCCTTAAATTGATTAGTATAAAGATCATAATAATAACCTTTGTTTTTAATCAATTGTTTGTGTGTTCCTTCCTCTATTATCTTTCCTTTCTTTATGACTAATATTCTATCTGAATTTACTATTGTTGACAATCTATGAGCTATTATAAAACTGGTCCTATCTTGTAATACTTTTTCAATTGCATCTTGTATTTTCTTTTCTGTTTCTGTATCAATCGATGAAGTAGCTTCATCTAAAACAAATATTCTGGGATTAGATACAATTGCTCTAGCAAAAGAAATCAATTGTTTTTGACCCGTTGATAATTTTCCTCCACCTTCTCCAACTTGAGTATCATATCCCTTATCCAATTTTGTAATAAATTCATGAGCATTAACTAATTTAGATACTCTAATAACATCCATTTCTGTAATATTATTACCACCATACTTTATATTCTCCATTATTGTTCCACTAAAAAGATGTGGACTTTGTAAAACATATCCAATATTAGAATGAAGCCAAGATAGAGATCTCTTTCTATAATCTATACCATCTATTAATATTTCTCCTTCACTAGGCTCATAAAATCTACAAACTAAATTAACTATTGTACTTTTCCCAGATCCAGTTTCTCCTACTAATGCAATAGTTTCACCAGATTTTATTTTAAGATTAAACTTCTCTAATACTTTTTCACCATTTTCATACTTAAATACTACATTTTTATACTCTATATCCCCTTTTAAATCTTCCCAATTGTCTTCCTTGGGATTAAGTATATCTCCATATTCCCTTCTAATACCTTCATTATCTTTTATATCTGGTTCCATTTCTACTAAAGATATAACTCTTTCAGCAGAGGCTTGAGCAGCTTGAAGCTCAGCAAACACTCTTGCTATTTCTCTAACAGGCTCAAAAAACAATGTGGTATAAGATAAAAACGCAACTAATGTACCATAACTGATGTTTTCTGTTAATACTCCATTACCTCCAAACCATAAAGCCAAACCAGTACCTAAGCTTCCTAATGTTAATACTATAGGTAAGAACAAAGCTGAAAAAATAGCTGCTCTTATAGATACATATCTCATAGATCCAGTTAAATCTGTAAACTCTTTTAGATTTTCCTCTTCTCTAACTAATGTTTTTGTAGTCTGTGCCCCACTTATACCTTCATTAAAACTTCCTGTTATTTTTGAATTAATTTTCCTTACATCCCTATATGCCTTTAATATTTTCTTTTGAAAATACATGCTCAATATAGCTAATATCGGAACAACAGATAAAGTAATTAGAGCTAGTTTAAAATTAAGTACTAAAAGTACCACTGCGACACCAAACATAAAAGTTAATCCCCAAGCAGAATCTACTAAACCCCAACTTATTGTTTCTCCTAGCCTTCTAACATCTGAAGTCATCCTAGCCATTATCCATCCAATAGGTGTTTTATCATAGTATGTGAAAGATAATTCCTGTAATTTTTTAAAGCCTAATTTTCTAATATCATATTGAATTCCCATTTCAATTTTTCCAGCTAAGGCTATAAATAATCCTACATTTACAACTTGAAATAAGATCAATAATACATAAACAATTGTAAACCTACCTAGACCATTAACATTGCCCGGAACAACAAAGTTATCTATTGCTCTTCTAGTCATCAAAGGGAATATTAAATCTATTCCTGCCACTGACACCATAACAAAGCCTAAAATTATTAAATACTTTTTATAGTTTCTCATATATTTAAATATTCGTTTCCATATACTTAAATCTAATTTACTACTATAATCCTGCTCTTCAAATCCTGTCATTTCAGTCACTCCTTTCGTCCTATACTATATTGCCAATCTCTGATTCTATGTTATTTTGTATAGTCCATATTCTTTTATATAATCCTGTTTTCTTTATCAATTCTTCATGAGTTCCTACTTGAACTATCTCACCATCTTTCAAAACTATAATTTTATCAGCTCCTGCAACTGTAGACACTCTATGAGAAATTATAAATGTTGTTACTCCTTTTTTCCTTTCTTCTAAGGCTCTTCTTATTGCTAAATCAGTTTCAGCGTCTACTGCACTCAAAGAATCATCAAATACTAAAATTGGACTATTATTTATCAATGTTCTAGCTATAGCTATCCTTTGTTTTTGACCTCCTGATAATGTAACTCCTTTTTCTCCCACCTTAGTATCATATCCTCTTTCAAAATCCTCAATTACATTATGAATAGCTGCCACTCTAGCAGATTCAATTATTTCTGCATCCTTTGCCTCCATCCTTGCGATACTAATATTATCTTTTATACTCCTTGAAAATAAAAATGGTTCTTGTAAAACTATACCTACATTTTTTCTTATCCATTTTCGTTGTATATCTTTAAGCTCTACACCATCTATTTTTATGGATCCACACCTATAATCATATAACCTCGCTAATAAATGAATTAAAGATGACTTTCCTGAACCAGTTTGACCCATGATAGCTATAGTTTCCCCTTCTTTTACTTCAAAGGATATATTTTTTAATATTTCATTACCATCACCATAATCAAATGAAACATTTTCAAATTTAATATGTCCTTTAATGTTTGGAGTTAATTCATTAGATTTCACTTCTTCTATAGGTGACTCTAAAATTTCTTCTATTCTCTCCAAAGATACTAAAGATTTACCTAAATCTGTTAGTATACGACCTAACTGTCTAACAGGCCATAATAACATTCCTTCATAACTAGTAAATACTACTAATGTTCCTAATGTTATATTTCCAGTAGTTGCCCAATAAGTACCTAAAATTAAAACTGCTCCTATTTGAAGTAAACATAACAAATCTGATAATGCCCAATATCCTGCTAATAATTTTATTAATCTATAGGACAAATATCTATAAGTCTCATTTTTTTCCTCAAATTTATCAATTTCAAATTTTTCTTTATTAAAAGCTCTAACAACTCTTACACCACTTAAATTTTCCTGTAACACAGTAGACATATCTGCCTCTGCCTCATCAGATAATCTAAATGCCTTTTTCACTTTAAGAAAAAATACAATAGCAAATGTAAATATAATAGGTACTACAGCTATTGATACCAATGCCATTTTAAAATCTAATGAAAACATAATAACAGCTACAAATGATATCATAAATATTGCTCTGCCTATCTCTACAAATTGTATCGACAAAAACTTTCTTATAGTGTCAACATCTGAAGTACAACGTTGGATTAAATCTCCTGTTTCTGATTTAACATGATAACCATAAGGTTGATGTTGAATATGATCATATAAACTTTCTCTTATATTCTTAGCAATAGACTCTGCTGCTTGAGCTGACCATTTTCCTTTAGCATATAAAAATATTCCTTGAATAATTGTAAGTATAACTAGTACTAATGCACTTAAATATAAATTCCTTTCCAAAAACTCTACTCCACCTATTCTATTTATTCCATCTATAATAAAATCAGGTGCCTCTAAAGCTTTATTACCAATCACTGAATCAATTGATATCTTTAACACTAATGGATTAATTATTGAAGCAAATGTTGCTAACCCAATACTTAATATAGCTCCCAAATATATCAATCTATTCCCTCTCATAAATTTCCATAATAATTTTAATCTATTCATTTTAAATCCTCCTCTAGTATTAATAAATAATATTTAAACTATTAGGGATCATATAAATATCTCTCCTTCAGCATTAATATTTTTTTCATTTTTCTAAAAAACATATTATAACCTCCTAAATTATTTATAGATTGAAAATCTACTTAAAAAAGCCATGGATTTATAAATCCATGGCTTTAAATGCATAATATTATCCTAATATGTATAAATTTATACTAAAATTAGACAATAAAAAAACCATAGATACCCATACCTATGGTTAAAGTCAAATTTAAAAAATTATAAATAACTCCCATAGGCCGATTTGATAAAATCAGATTTAATTGATAATTTATTTAACACATTCATTAAAGTTTTCATTTTACGACCTCCTTCTTTTGAGTTATTTTACTAACTAATTATAATATATATTTCAGAAAATTTCAAGTACTTTTTTTATAAAAATTCTTCTGAAATATTAATCAACTTCTTTTACCTCAATATATAACTCTAAAATATCACTTAATAATACTTTTCTTACCTTTAACTTATACGATGTTTCCTCAAATTTCATTATTCTATTATCTACTATTTCTGATATCATATTTATATCAATATCCTTTATTTCTTTTCCTATAAGATCAATATATTTTTCTTTTATATGTTTATTTAATTCCATCTCATCAATCTCATCATTAAGATTTTCTATTTTTATATTTATATCCTTTAAAATATATTTATTACTATTTATAGATTCCTCTATTTTTTTTAATTTTGAATCCTTTTCTTCCAATAATGAATAATAAGTATTCATTTTTTGATAATACTCATCAATTTTATAAGATGCAAATATAGTTATTGCTATTGCTCCTATTATCATACCTATTATAATTCCTAATGTTATGGTTATAAAATATTTATTTATATCTTTCATTCTAACCATAATCGACTAATTCTCCCAAGATATTTTAACAAAGCATACCCACAATTAGCACCTATTAAAGCTGAAATAATATATAATACTTGTTTTATTAAACTTATCATTTCTCTTTTAAGTATACTTTTTTCCAAAATTTCAAAGGATGAAAAAGTTCCTCCTAAAGATATAGCTATTGCCCATATCTTTATATTTCTACCTATATCAATCATGGTTTTCAACGGAGGATGATTTAATAATAAAGCTGCTAAACCAGCAAAAAAGCAAGATCCCAACATTACTCCAAAAGCAATAAAAAAATTATATATGATTTTACTTAAAGCATCCATATCATCAACCCTTATTTTTTATTATTATGCAATTAAAATAATTTTTAGAATCCTTTCATAAAAAAGAAGAGTTAATAACTCTTCAATATTTCTAATAATCATTATAATCTGTATTCATTACTTTCGATATAGCTTTTTTAATAATATCATATTCAAAACCCTTGTAAGATAAATGTCTTGCTAATTTTTGGAATTTTTTATTATTCTCCTCATCTTTTATTTTATTAATTTT
Source organism: Anaeromonas gelatinilytica (assembly GCF_016820635.1). Lineage (GTDB taxonomy): Bacteria > Bacillota > Clostridia > Tissierellales > SIT17 > Anaeromonas > Anaeromonas gelatinilytica. The sequence goes on from NZ_WSFU01000054.1 coordinate 49,198, forward strand.
TTTTCTGGCTAATATTATAGCATTTTCTAATTCTATATTCTTATCTTCTAATTTATCAATTTCATTTTGAGCTAAATCTTTATCTATTCCTTTCTTAAGTAACTCATAATAGATCATATTTTTTCCAAACTTTTTTATTGCTCTTTTATCTTTAATTATACTATTAGCTAATCTCTGATCATCAATTAGATTATATTCCTTTAAACTATTAATCACAGAATTTATAATATTTTCTTCAAACCCATATTTTTGTAATTTATATTTTAAATTTTTTTCACTCTGTGAAGCTCCATTAATTATCTGTAGTGCTTTATTTTTACATTTTATAGTATCTTCCTTTACTATTATCCTATTCAAAGTCCTTCTATCTATTTTTTTTCCTGAATATAAATTTAAATTAAAACTAATTTCTTTCAGTGTAGATTTAAAATACTCTCCATCAACATATATGTGTACTTTATTAATATCTTTATTATCAGATTTTATTTCACTTATTATAGCCATATTCATCTCTCCTATAATTTAAATTATCTCATAAATACATGTTTTAAAAAAGTATATATTTTTCTATACAAAAAAATATTTAAATTTATTCTTGACATTATTTAAGTAAAAGATTATACTTTTATTTAGTATAAAATAAAAACTTAATAATGAAACTCTTATCTAGAGAGGTGGAGGGACTGGCCCTATGAAACCCGGCAACCAATACTTAAAGTATATGGTGCTAATTCCAGCGGTAAATACCGAAAGATGAGAGAGGTTATTTAAAAATCCTCTTTCATAGAGGATTTTTTTTATTATTCAAAACAGGAGGTATCAAATTTGATAGAACTAAAAAACATTTATAAATCTTATCATACTAAAAACGATAAGATTACAGCTTTAAAAAATATTAATTTAAGAATCAATAAAAATGAAATCTTTGGAATAATAGGATTGAGTGGAGCTGGTAAATCTACTCTTATTCGTACAATCAATGGATTAGAAAAAATAGATCAAGGTACTATTCTAGTCGATAAAATAAACATAACAAATTTAAATAAAAAAGATTTATTAAAGGAAAGAAAAAATATTGGTATGATATTCCAACATTTTGATTTACTAAACTCAAGAACAGTATATAGAAATGTTGCATTTCCCCTTGAAATCTCTAAAGTAGATAAGAAAATTATTGCTGAAAGAGTAAATGAATTATTAGATTTAGTAGGTCTTGCAGATAAACGAGATACCTATCCATCACAACTTAGTGGTGGTCAAAAACAAAGGGTAGCAATAGCTAGAGCTTTAGCAAATAACCCCAAATTATTATTATGTGACGAAGCTACATCTGCTCTAGATCCAGAAACTACTAAATCGATATTAGCACTATTAAAAAAATTACAACAGACTTTAGACTTAACTATTATAATGATTACTCATCAAATGGAAGTAGTAAAAGAAATTTGTGATAGAGTTGCAGTAATAAATAATGGAGAAATTGTGGAACTAGGTAATATAGAAGAAATATTTTTCAATCCAAAATCTAAAGTAACTCAAGGTTTTATTAACTCGATACATTCAAATGATATTAAGGATATTACTATTCCAAATAAGGAAAACTCCAAATTAATAAAACTTACTTTTATAGGAGAATCATCAAAAAAACCTATTATTTCTTCATTAATTAAAAATAATAATGTAGAAATCAATATTATTTCAGGAAACATAGATAAATTAACTTCTACAAACATAGGTAATTTAATTATTCAAATTAGTGGAAATTCTAATGAAATTAAGAATTCAATTAATTATCTTAATGCAGAAGGAATCAAATGGGAGGTGATCAATAATGATAAATCAATTTAGTTTCTTAATAAATCCTCTTTTAGAAACTTTATACATGGTTTTTTTATCAGGAATTTTTGGTTTAATAATTGGATTCCCTCTAGGTATAATGTTTTATGCAACCGAAAAAGAAGGTCTTTGGGAAAATAGATTTTTAAACAGTATTTTAGGAGTCTTAATCAATATAGGTAGATCTTTCCCTTTTATTATTTTAATGATAGTACTTTCGCCTATATCCAGAGTAATAATAGGAAGTTCAATAGGAACTACAGCAAGTATAGTACCATTATCCATAGCTGCTGCTCCTTTCTTTGCTAGAATTGTAGAAAACTCTTTAAAAGAAGTAAATCCAGGTGTTATTGAAGCATCATTAGCTATGGGAGCATCTAATTTCCAAATTATATTTAAAGTTCTTATTCCAGAAGCATTACCTTCTCTAGTATTAGGAACTACATTGACTGTTATAAATCTTATTGGATATTCAGCAATGGCAGGGGCTATAGGTGGAGGAGGTCTAGGAGACTTAGCTATTAGATATGGATTTTATAGATTTCAAGGTGATATAATGATTATTTCTGTTATAGTTATAATTATTTTAGTCCAAGGCGTTCAATTATTAGGCAATAAAATTGCAATAAGTTTAAATAAAAATCGTTAGGAGGAATTTAAATGAAAAAAATATTATTTACATCATTATTAATAGCATTAATTATTTTAAGCGCTTGTGGAAATGATACTACTGATCAAAACACTTTAAAAGTAGGAGCTTCTCCATTACCTCATGGAGAAATTCTAGAACAAATTAAGGAAGATTTATCTGAAGAAGGAATAAATCTAGAAATTGTTGAATTTACTGATTATGTTAAGCCTAATTTGTCATTATCTGAAGGCGAATTAGATGCTAACTTCTTTCAACATTCTCCGTACTTAGAAGATTTTAATAAAAATAACGATACTGATCTCATTTCATTGGGAAGCATTCACTTAGAGCCTTTAGGTGTATATTCAAATAATATAGAAAACATAGATGACATTGAAGAAGGAAATAGTATCGCAATACCTAGTGATCCAACTAATGGAGGTAGAGCTTTATTGTTATTAGAAAATAATGGATTAATAAAGCTAGATGAAAATGCTGGTCTATTAGCAACAGAAGAAGATATAATTGAGAATCCTAAAAACTTAGAATTTAAGCCTCTTGAAGCAGCGCAAATTCCTAGATCTTTAAATGATGTAGATTTAGCTGTAATAAATGGAAATTATGCTTTAGAGGCAAACTTAACCCCTACCGAAGATGCAATAATATTAGAAAAAGAAGATTCTCCATATGGAAATATATTAGCAATAAGAAATGGAGACGAAGATAGAAAAGATTTAAAACTTTTAATTGAAGCTCTGCAAAGCGAAAAAGTAAAGAACTTTATTGAAAACAATTATGAAGGTGGCATAATTCCAACATTTTAAAAGGCTCCATCCACTACATGACTAAAAATAACTTTCATACCTAATAAGTCTTTTATCTTATTTACTAATGTATATTTCTTAGAACTAGTATTTATTCTTTTATATGTTTCCTTCCTACCTACTAAAACATAAGGTCCACATATTAAACAAAAAAACAAGAAATTTTCTTAAAATAGAAAATTTCTTGTTTTTATCAACTTTACTAATAACCTAAATTTAAGTTTTTATTCTATATCTTCATTTATAAGTCCCATTCTATAAGCAGCTAATAATTTTTTTAAATATTTCACTCTGTCATTAAGTTCCTTACCTTTATCTGTATCATAAATATATTTTCTCTTATCCATCTTTTCAAGTACTTCTAAGGTAGATAATATATCCGTTTCTTCAACAATGGCTCTCTCCTTAGATTCAAATGGATCATGAGAAGCTAATCTTATTCCATAAGAATTGTATATTAATGTATAACCTGCCAATCCAGTTTTAGATTGATAAGCTTTTGAAAAACCTCCATCAATAACTAATAATTTACCATCCCCTTTTATTGGACTCTCGCCTTTTGAAGCTTTAACAGGAACATGACCATTTATTATATGAGACACTTCTGGATTTAGTCCAAATTCTCTTAATATATTATCTAATATGATTTCATTATCTCTAAATTTATAATACGGATCTTTAATTTCTATATGAGTACTCTTATCATCTATAAAATATCTTTCAAAAGTAGTCATCCTATTTTTCCCAAATAATGGTGAATCACCATTACACCATAAATACCACATAATATCTTGTCCATATAATTTTTTATCTAAATCTCCATTATTGAAATATGACATTCTTACCAAAAAATCTAATTTATCAAAAAGAGTCTTACCATATAATTTCTCATTCCCTAAATTAACTTTTCTAAAACTTCCTTCTTCAGTCATTGGCACACAACTATGGTATAAAAGATTAGAATTATATTTTAAATACATACTTCCATTTGAATAAAGGAATTTTATATGTTTTTGAAGTTTATCACTACCTAAAAAACACTCCCTGATTCTATTTATTATTCTTTCTTCCTCTTCAGTTAACCTATATGGATTATTTTTATCTACTGTAGGAAATTTTGTATCATTCAATTTATATTTCTGATTATTTACTTCAATAGTATTTTCTCGATAATTAATTTTATCTAATAATAATCTATCATCCATATCATAATTTGGACTATTTTTAATGATCTGTCCTTCTATTTTAAATTGAATTATTGATATTGCTTTATGCATTTTTGATATTAATTCTAAATCTTTCTCTTGATAATAATTTTCTATAGGCTTCTTAGGAATAAAACTATTACATTCATCATCTTTATAAGTATTAAGAGCAAATGTAGCTAATGGTAATAAATTAATACCATACCCTTCCTCTAATGTAGATAAATTCGCATATCTTAATGCTATTCTTACTACATTAGTTATACAAGCTAAAGAACCACTAGCTGCTCCCATCCACAAAATATCATGATTACCCCATTGTAAATCTACAGAATTACTTCTATCAATTAAATCATCTAAGATTTTATGAGCATAAGGCCCTCTATCATATATATCTCCTACTATGTGTAATCTATCAATAGCTAGTCTTTGTATTAAATTTGCTATAGCCACTATAAAATCATCAGCCCTATCTATTTCAATAATAGTATCTATTATATTATTGAAATAGTCATGTTTGTTTAATCTCTCTTCTTCTTCATGTAGTAATTCTTCAATTATATATGCAAAATCTTTAGGTAATGTTTTTCTCACCCTAGATCTAGTATACTTTGAAGAAACTACCCTACATATTTTAATTAATTGTACTAAAGTATTCTTATACCATCTATCTAAATCAGATATCTCCTTTTTTATTAAATCCAATTTTTCTTCGGGATAGTATAATAATGTAGCTAATTTTCTTTTTTCCTTACAATTTAATTCACCATCAAATAAATCATCTATCTTGAATTTTAATACCCCTGAAGCATTTCTTAATACATAGCTAAATGCCTCATATTCACCATGAAGATCTGTTAAAAAATGTTCTGTCCCCTTTGGTAAGTTTAAAATAGCATTTAAATTTATAATTTCAGATGTAACCGAGGATATTGAAGAATATTCTTCAGATAATAATTTTAAATAATCTATATCCTTCATTAGTTGATTAATAGTGATATTTTTCACTGAAACTCCCCCTATTTGTATATAATATATACTCTTATTAATATATCATAATTATTCAAAAAATAGATGAATGAATTTCATCTATTTTTTGAATAAACTTCTAAATAGTCCTTTTTTCTTTTCTTTCTTTTTAAGAAAATCTTCTTCCTTTAAAAAATCCCAAGTTTTTTTAGAATGTTCCTCTCCTCCAACACATGTATTTCCTTCAATATAATATTTATTGTCTTCTTTATGAAGAGTTATAAAACAATTTCTTCCACAACCATTGCATTGCGTCTTGTTACTTTCCATTATAATCGTATCCTCCTATTAGATATCTAAATTATTATATCATAATTCATGATTTAATTAACACAATAAAAAAGATAGGATAAATAACATTAACCCATCTTTTTAAAAATACTACAATCTTTACACTCCGAACATTTCTTTAATAATATAGTATTACATCTTGGACACCTAATCAAATTAGGATCCTTTATTTTATTGTTGCATTGGGAACATATTCTTACACCTTCTGTAGTATTGCAATTCACTCAATCATCTCCCTATGCTATAAATTCTAATATTCTATATAATATTCCTCCAGTAACAAAAGCTATTATCCAACTTGATACCCAAATTGCAACCGATTCTGTTTTAGTTCTTTCCTTAAGCATAATCAACATAGCTGCTATACATGGAACAAATAATGTAATTGTAACTAGAGCTACAATAGTTTGATTTGCAGTCATAGCTAATGAACTTAATCCTGCAGCTCCAAAATCACGTCTAACTATTCCCATTATAAAAGCTGTAGCAGCTTCTTTTGGTAAACCTAACCATCCTACTGTAATAGGTTTCACTGCATTTTGTATAAAAGTTAATATACCACTATATTGAAGTACTGTTATTATTATAGCACCAATCACAAATATAGGACCTGCCTCTTTTATAAATGATATTGATTTTATATATGTCTTCTTCAATACATTACTTATTCTTGGCATTCTCAACGGAGGTAAATCAATTAATAAATCGGTTGATTCCCCAGGAAGTATTTTATTTAATACAGTTCCCGATAACACATATACTATAAATATTGATAACGCATATATTATTAAATATTTAGATCCTAAAGGTGCAATAAGTCCCACAATAACTCCTATTTGAGCTGAACAAGGAATTGCTAATCCTAATAAGAATACCGCTATTATCCTTTCTCTTTTAGAACCTAATAATCTAGTAGTTACAGTAGCCATAGTTACACAACCAAATCCTAATATCATAGGTATTACTGCTCTACCATTTAATCCTATAGACGTTAGTAATCTATCAACTAAAGCCGCTATTCTTGGTAAATAACCTGAATCTTCTAGTATTGATAAGAACAAATAAAAACCTATTACTAATGGTAGTAACAATCCAAAGGTATATGTTATTGACATAGTTAATACTCCAAATTCACCAATAAGAAGTTGCCCTATGAATGAAGTTTCCGATACTAAATTACTTATTATTCCTCTAATAAAAGGTTCATAGGTATCAGCAAAAATAAATCCTTCGGTAAAATCTACTACTGTTTGAGCAATAAATACACCAACAAATTCATATAATAAATACAATGCAACCAACAACATAGGTATACCAGTTATCGGTTTAAGCATGAGTCTTCCTAATTTTGTTCCAAAACTTATACTATCAGTAGTCTCTGTAACAATTTTATTAATTATATTATTAACTCTTTCTCTTCTATCTAAGTATATTTTATCTCTATAATCTATATCACCAATATTATTTTTAGCCGAAACATGGGGGTCTCCTTCCATTATCAATACAGCTTCAGCTTTATTTGTAGATTTTTCAGTTAAATCCTCTAATTCTTCAGTCAACTTAATACTACTATTACCTATTTTAGCTAAATGTAATGAATTCTTTACCTCTTCTAACCCTTGTCCCTTTGGAGCAATTGTAGGAATAACAGGTACTCCCAACTCATTACTCAATTTGTCTATATCAATTTTTAATCCCTTTTTCTCTGCTTCATCCATCATATTAATTGCTACTATAGTAGGTATATCCATATCTATTACTTGTTGAGTCAAGAATAAATCCCTTTCTAAATGCACTGCATCTACTACATTTACTACAATATCGGCTGATGCAATTGCATCCCTAGCAACAATCTCCTCATCATTAAAAGATGATACTCCATATACTCCAGGAGTATCTATTATTATATAATCTTTAAATTTTCCAGAACTAATATCTAACGTTGTTCCTGGAAAATTAGATACATCTACATATATACCGGTAAAAGAATTAAAAAATATTGATTTCCCGACATTAGGATTTCCTGTAAGTACTACCTTCTTTACTCCTTCTGGAATATCTATCTGATGACTTATATTACAACAATCCATTATGTTTCCTCCTATCTAGCTATAACTGTCTTGCCTATAGATTTTTGCGTTTGTAGTTCATCCACAGTTATCTTTTTTGCTAATTTTCTTCCTACTGCAATCTCTTGTAAATTTTTTTTTAGGATTATTGGACCTCCAGGTATCTTTTCAACACATTCTACTGTTGACCCTTCAGAAATACCAAATCTTAATGTTTTAGCCCTTACCATTGTATCAGGGATATTTATTATTTTAAACTTATCTCCTCTATTTACTTCAGCTAAATTCATTGATGATTCCCCCTTTTATAATAACTATATTCGTTTTCTCTTGAAATCTATTCTCATTATAACACGAAAAAAAATATATTAAATGATTTCAATCACATTTTAGTGTTTAGGTGATAATAATTTTCACTATTTTAGTATAAATCGTTATTAGATATTTGTCAATTATTCTCTATAAAAAACAAAATAAAAGCCTATGGATTTATTCTCCATAAGCCTTTACAAAATAATTATATACTTTTTCAGAAATATCCCCTATAATTTTTCTTCCGTATATATTATCTATTCCATCCCATGTTAACATACAAAACAGATAATCTTTATTTCCTAGTGATACTATTCCTGCATCATGATTTAAATTAGATAAATTTCCAGTTTTATGATATATCTTTGTCTTACTTTTATCTATATTTCTTGCCATCATTCTATTATCTACTTGTTTCCCCATTATATTCATAATCTCATCACAATAATCACTATTATATAAATCTTTATAATATATTTTTTTTAATATATATATTATATCTCTTGATGAAGTAGTATTATCAAATCCTTGTTCTAATTTATCAAAATCCATCATTTTTCTATTTATTACTGTTTCCTTTAATCCATGTTTGTGAATAAAATTATTTATGTTTTCCATTCCTAATATATCTATCATTTCATTAGTAGCTGTATTATCACTTAAATTCATCATTAAAAATATAATATCTTTTATAGAATAACAATAACTAGACAAATTTTTTATCAAACTTCCAGATACAATATTCTCATGTTTTATTCTCACTGTTTTTTCTATCATAAATTTATCTTGAAAGATCTGATTAAATGCCTCTGCCAATATAAATATTTTAATCATACTGGCAGATGGTACTGATTTTTTCGTGTTAATATTTAATAAAACTTCATTATTATTCAAATCCTCAACATATAAGCTATATTTTATTTTATTTTTATCTATAAGCTTATCAATATCTAACATTATTACACTCCTTGTTTATATATTTAATACATTCAATACTTGAAGAGCAACTCCAATTGGTAAGCAGTCTTCATCTATATTAAATCTATCATGATGTCCATCATAAATTATTCCCTTTTCTTCATTTCTACATCCTAATCTATAATAAGCCCCTTTTATTTCCTTTAAAAAATATGCAAAATCTTCTACTCCTAGACTAGGTTCTTTTATCTCAATAACATTTTCTTTTCCCAATAAACTATATCCATTATTTCTTACTAAATCTACCATATCATTATGATTTATCAATGAAATATAACCTTCTTCTCGAAAAAATTCTCCCCTTCCTCCTAATGTCTTAGGAATATTATCTACTATATCTTTTATTCTAATTAAAACCAATTCTCTTGTTTCTGAAAAAAATGTCCTTAGAGTACCTTTCATTTTCACAGAGTTTGCTATAATATTATGCTGAGTTCCGTTGCATAAAATCTATAATTGCCTATAAAAACCTTATAAAAACCTATAAATTTTAATTTTGATTATCATTTCTAATAATCTTCCC
>NZ_WSFU01000084.1 GCF_016820635.1 Anaeromonas gelatinilytica
GCACCGTCGAAGGGAAACTAGGTTTCCTTGAGCTGTGCGGACACGTTTCTAGTCCGCCTTTTTATTGTTCGGATAAATTATTTTTACTTTCATATAATAGAATATGCAATATTTATGGTTAAAAATAATATAATGATATAGAAATTATATTTCAAAAATAATAAAATATATTGAAATATAATTTCAAAAGTGTTACAATGTAATTGATAAATAATAATTATAAGAGGTGACAAAATGAATGAAAATCTAGATAAATTAGTAACGGAATCAGTAAATGAAAAAACAACAAATATTGATCAATTAGATACAATAGGTATTTTGAAAATGATAAATGAAGAGGACAGGAAAGTAGCTAAAGCAGTTGAAAAAGAACTACCAAATATATCAAAGGCTGTAGATATAATATCTGATAGATTAAAAGAAAATGGAAGGCTTATATATATAGGAGCAGGAACTAGTGGAAGATTAGGAATTTTGGATGCATCAGAATGTCCACCAACATTTGGAGTAGATTCAGATATGGTTATAGGACTTATTGCAGGAGGAGATAAAGCAATAAGAGATGCCGTGGAAGGTGCTGAAGATAGCAAAGAAGAGGCTATTAAACAATTAAAAGGAATCGCTTTCAATGCTAAGGATGTACTAGTGGGTATAGCTGCTAGTGGTAGAACTCCTTATGTTATAGGAGGATTAGAGTATGCAAAAGAAATAAAAGTTCCAACAATTGCAGTTACATGTAATTCTGCTTCAGAGATTTCTAACATAGCAGATATATCAATAGCACCGGTTGTGGGACCTGAAGTTATTTCGGGTTCAACTAGGATGAAAGCTGGAACAGCTCAAAAAATGGTATTAAATATGTTAACGACATCTACAATGGTTAAATTAGGAAAAGTATATAGAAATTTAATGGTAGACGTTCAGGCTAAAAATTTAAAGCTTATAGAAAGATGTAAAAAGATAGTAATGAAAGTTACAGAGGTTGACGAAGATATAGCAACTAAATATTTAGAAAAAACTGATTACAATGTAAAATTAGCAATTTTTATTATAAAGTCAGGATTAGAATTAGAAAAAGCTAAAGAAGTATTAAATGAAAATGATGGACATTTAAGTAGAGCTCTAATGTATATTTAATATAAATTTAAAAAATAAAAATAGGGGTGATTATGTGGACAATAAAGAATTAGTGTTGAAGATTGTTAATTTAATTGGAGGCCAAAAAAATATTGAATATGCTACTAATTGTATGACTCGTTTAAGAATAAAATTAAAAGATGATAACCTAGTTAAAATGAAAGAATTAAAAGAGCTGGATGGAGTAATGGGGGTTGTAGAAGATGAAACTCTTCAAATAGTAGTTGGACCTGGCAAAGCAAAAAAGTTAGGGATGATTATTCAAGAAGAATTTTCATTTAGTAAAACTAAGAAAAATATGGATGTAGGAGAGGATTGGCAATCAAATAAAGAAAAAATCAAAGGTAAGCAAAAACAAAATAGGGTAAAGCAAGCCCTTAGAACAATTGGGGAAATATTTATTCCATTGATTCCGGCAATAATTGCAGCAGGTATTTTTAATGGATTTGCAAGTCTTGTTGGTACTATGCAGGATACAGGAAGCTTACCAGCAACAGATTTTTGGAATATAACTAGATTAATATTATCATTATTAGGTGGAGCTTTCTTAGGGTATTTTGCAATATTTACTGGTATTAATTCTGCAAAGCAGTTTGGTGCTACTGAAGGACTAGGTGGAATGATAGGTGCTCTTACAATTATGACACAGGTGCAAGAAATTTCTGAAATATTAGGATTATATAATGCAGAATCACCATTAAATTCAACTTTAACAACTGGAAAAGGTGGTATAATAGGAGTAATTATAGGAGTATATATTTTATCTAAGATAGAGAAAAGAGTTAGAAAAGTTGTTCCAGATGTATTAGACTTAATAGTTACACCTGTAGTTACATTGCTTATAATGGCTATATTAATGTTGTTTATAATAATGCCAGTATCAGGAGTTGTTTCTGATGGATTAGTTGGTGTATTAGAATTATTAATATCTTCAGAAAATCCTGTAATAAGTGTTATATCAGGGTATATATTATCAGCTGTGTTTTTACCAATGGTGCTATTAGGATTGCACCATGGATTAATACCTATATATGCAGTTCAATTAGAAGCATTTGGAGGAGTATCATTGTTTCCAGTATTAGCTATGGCTGGTGCAGGGCAAGTTGGTGCTGCAATAGCGATATATTTGAAAGCTAAAAAAGTAGGAAATCTTAAATTAAGACAAATAATCTCAGGAGCATTACCAGCAGGAATATTAGGAATAGGTGAACCTCTTATTTATGGTGTTACTTTACCTCTAGGAAAACCATTTATTACTGCTGGGCTTGGAGCAGGTTTTGGAGGAGCTTATGTAATGTTAAGACATGTTATGGCTGGAGCGTGGGGTCCATCAGGAATGGTGGCAATACCATTAATGCATCCAGGGTCAATGCTCGATTATTTCTTGGGATTAATAATATCTTATGTATTTGGATTTATAATAACATCTTTATTTATTAAAGAAAAAGAAATAAAAGAACTAAATTAGGAATATCATTGGGACGGTTATTTATAATTAAATATGAGTAACCGTCTTAATATTTAAGGAAATGGAGTGATCATAGTGATAGGTATATCTATATTTTCAGGCATGGATAATAATATAGAAGATAATATTAAGTATATAAAAGAAGCTTCTAGTTTAGGAATAAAAAAAATATTTACTTCTATACACATACCTGAAACAGATAAAAGTTTCGAAAAAGAATCTTTTAGAATACTGAAAGAAGCCAATAAGCTAGGTATGACAATAATGGCAGATATTTCAAAAAAATATTTTGATAAAATAAATCTAGAAGAGTATAATATTGAATCATTAAGGTTAGATTTTGGATTTAATAATAAAGAGATTAGTGAATTGACAAAAGTAAATAAATATAATATAACTTTAAATGCCAGTACTCTTTCAAGAAAAGATATAGAAGAAATTATTTATTATGGCGGAGATTTATCAAAAATTAATGCTTGTCATAATTATTATCCAAGAAAAGATGCTGGTATATCAGAAGAATTATTTATAGAAAGAAATAATCTTTTTAAAGAATATGGAATAGAAGTGATTGCATTTATACCATCAGAATATAAGAAAAGAGGACCTATATATGAGGGACTTCCCACATTAGAAAAACATCGAGGAATGGACCCTTTTATATCATCGCAACATTTATTTAAATTAGGTGTGGATATTGTTTTTGTTGGAGATGCACAAGCATCTAAGAGAGAATTATTAAAGTTAACTAAAATAAATAATGATTATTTAATAATTCCTATAAAAACACATAGAAGTATTTCATATGGAGAAAAATATTTATTAAAACAAATTCACACTAATCGCATGGATCCAGGAGAATACAACGTAAGATCTCAAGAATCTAGATTTTATAAAAAAGGTAATATAGAACCTAATAATACAGTTGATAGATATAAATATTCTGTAACTATTGATAATAAAAAATATCTTAGATATGAAGGAGATTTACAAATTTTAAAGAAGTCTTTAATAAAAGATGACCGAATAAATGTAGTGGCTGATGCTAGCTCTTCATCAATACTTATAGATTTAATAAATCCAGGAGATAAATTTAAATTTGAAATAATAGGTGATTAAGATGAATGTAATATTGAGAATAAAAGAAGGTAAACAGGATCTTACACAATCTGAAATGAAATTGAGTAAGTATATATTAGAGAATTTAAATGATATATCTGAACTTTCAGTTCAAAGTTTAGCTGAAAAATCTGATACTAGCCCAGCAACAATAATTAGATTTTGTAAAAAAATTGGCTGTAATGGATTTCAAGATTTTAAGATTAATTTAGTTAAAGATGTAAGTCAAAAAAATAATATCAGTACAAGGGTTTATGAAGATATTACAACAAAAGATACTATAAAAGAAGTTATGGAAAAATTATCTTATGAAAACATAAAGATAATTGAAGATACAATTAAATTGTTAGATGAAAATGAAATTGAAAAAACAATAGATTGTATTGAAAAATCAGATAAGATATTTCTTTATGGCGTAGGGGCTTCAGGATTAGTGGCAAAGGATTTTCAGTATAAATTAGCAAGAATAAAAAAGACAGCTAATTTCTATTTAGATAGTCATACACAATTAGCATTGTCTGCTAATATGGGAAAAGATGATGTAGCAATAGGGATTTCTTACAGTGGAAGAACCCTTGAAACATATAAAGCAATTGAAAAGGCAAAAGAAAGAGGAGCAACTACTATATCTATAACTAAATATGGTAAAAATCCTTTGAGTGATATAGCAGATATAAAAATATATGTAGCAGCAGGAGAACAAAATATAAGAGTTGGAGCTATTACATCTAGAATAGCCCAATTAACAGCTATTGATGTGATTTTTGTTGGAATAGCTAAAAAAGATTTTGAAAAAACATCAGAATATATTAAAAATACTAGGAAGATTGTTGAAGATTTTAAAATAAATAAATAAATTTAGGAGTGATAATATGAATGCTATAATAAATGGTAAAATAATTCTTCCGAATGAAATTTTAGAGGATCATATTATTGTTTATGAAGATAAAATTATAGATATAATTCATAAAGATAATTTTGATAGTGAAAATATAAATATTATAGATGCCAAAAATAATTATGTATCTCCTGGATTCATAGATATACATATTCATGGTTCAATGGGATATGATACAATGGATGGAGAATTAGAATCAATAGAAAACATAAGTAAATCTATATTGCAAAATGGAGTTACTTCTTTTTTACCTACTACTATGACTATGGATATGAAGTCTATATATAGATCTTTGGATACTGTAAGAAATGCTATGAATATAAAGATTAAAGGAGCGAGGGTATTAGGGGCTCATTTAGAGGGGCCATTTATTAGCCCAAAATATAAAGGTGCACAGAATTCTAATTTTATAGAAAAACCAAATTATGAATTAATAAAGAATTATATAGATGTAATCAAGATAATAACTTATGCTCCAGAAGAGGACAAAGATTTTGATTTCCTTAAATCTATCCTTCAAAATAAAGATATAACTCTTTCAATGGGTCATACCAATGCTTCATATGAAGAAGCTTTAGAAGCTATAAAAAAAGGTGTAACCCATAGTACACATATGTTTAATGCTATGACTCCATTACATCATAGGAATCCAGGAGTAGTAGGGGCTATAATGAGTTCAGATATAACCAGTGAAATAATTGCTGATAATATACATTTACATAGGGGTATATATGAAATAGTAAATAGAGTTAAAGGTTCTGAAAATATAGTACTTATAACTGATGCTATGAGAGCTCAATGTTTAAAGGAGGGAAAATATGATTTAGGTGGTCAGGAAGTTATAGTTAAAAATAATAGTGCTAGATTGCTAGATAAAACCTTGGCAGGAAGTGTGCTTAAACTAAATGAAGGAGTTAAAAATTTATATAAAAATACTACATTAAAATTATATGAATGTGTAAAGTTAGCCAGTGCAAATCCAGCAAAGGTAATAAATATTGATGATATAGGTAGTATTGAAAAAGGGAAGTATGCAGATATTATACTATTTGATGATGACATAAAAATAAAAAAAGTAATAATTGAAGGGGTTGTTAAACATGAGAATAATTAAAGTGAAAGATTATCAAGGTATGAGTAAAAAGGTTGCTATTATAATGGCTAGCCAAATAAATATGAAAAGTGATTGTGTATTGGGATTAGCTACAGGAGATACTCCCCTTGGTATGTATAATGAACTAGTATATATGTATAAAGAAGGATTAATAGATTTTAAAGATGTTATAACATTTAACCTTGATGAATACTATGGAATACCTAAAGATAATTCTCAAAGTTATAAGTATTATATGAATAAAAACTTCTTTAATCATATAAATATAGATCTAGAAAATACTCATATACCTAATGGAATGACTGATGATATTGAAGAAGAATGTAGAAGATATGATAATCTTATTAAAAAAATGGGTAATATTGATATACAAGTTTTAGGAATAGGAAGAAATGGTCATATTGGATTTAATGAGCCAGATATACAATTTGAATCATGCACACATTTAGTAGAGCTTGATGAAGGAACAGTAAAGGCTAATTCGAGGTTTTTTGATAATATAGAAGATGTACCTAAAAAAGCAATAAGCATGGGTATAAAGAATATTATGCATGCAAAGAAAATAATTTTGATGGCAAGTGGAGAAGAAAAAGCAGATGCAGTTAAAAAAGCTGTTGAAGGGAGTATATCTCCTGAGGTACCAGCTTCAGTTCTTCAATTGCATCCTGATGCTTATCTTATATTAGACGAAGCAGCTGCTTCAAAATTAAGTAAATAAACGTATAATAAGTAAGTCCTGCCAAGTATTTGGTAGGACTATATTAATATTACTGGTACAAAATAATACTAATATAGTATATAATAGAATTAATTATATTAGGGGAGGTAATATATGGATAATAAAAAAATTTTTATAATTTTAATAAGTTTAGGAATTCTACTTTTTAATCCAATAGCAAGTCTTGCTCAAAATAATGGAGATGTATTTGTAGTCCCTATCAATGGAAATATAGATAATGCGACATATCAATTTGTTCAAAGAGAATTAAAAGATATAGAAAAATTAAATCCTAAAGCAATTATATTTGAGATTGACACATATGGTGGATATATTGATGAAGCAGAAAAGATTAAAAATTTAATTGTAGGCTTAGAAGTACCTACTATATCTTTTGTAAATACAAAGGCAGAATCTGCAGGAGTATTATTGACTATATCAGGTAATAATATTGTTATGGCTGAAGGTTCTACTATAGGATCCGCTGAACCCATACCTAATACAGAAAAAAATCTTTCTTATTGGGTTGAAGAATTAAGATCAACTGCAATTACAAAGGGAAGAGACCCAGAATTAATAGCATCTATGGCAGATAAAAGTATAGAAATAGATGGAATCATTGAAAAAGATAGATTACTTAATTTGAATTATAAAAAAGCTGAAGAATTGGAATTAGCAGATTTTATATCAAATGATTATGAAGGGATTCTAGAAAAACTTAATATAGAATATGATGAAATAAAAGTATCTGAAATGGATTTTACTATTAGAATGTCTAAATTTTTAACAAATCCTTATGTACTAAGTATGCTACTTATTATAGGTTTTATAGGGATAGTAGTAGAAGTTTTTACAGCTGGATTTGGAGCTGGAGGAAGTGTTGCTATAATGTCCTTTGCATTATATTTTGGAAGTAATCTAATAGTAGGGAATACTGGTTGGGCTTCATTAATAATATTTGTAGCTGGTATAATATTATTATTTATAGAAGCTGTCGTTCCTGGTTTTGGAATTCCTGGTATTGGTGGTATAATAGCTATAGTTATAGGGCTTATATTAGCTTCTCCTAATATAGAAATTGCTATAATATCTATTATTGTAGCTTTTATTGTGAGTGTAGTTGTGATATATTTATTTTTAAAGCATGGACAGAAAAGTCCTATCTTTGATAAAATTGTATTAAATACTAAGCAAGAGGGAGATTCAGGATATAGTAGCATAATAGATAATCGTAAATATTTATATGATGAAGGCATTGCATTAACAACTTTGCGACCATCAGGAACCATAGTTGTTAATGGTGATAGATTAGATGCAGTAACTGAAGGTCA
The DNA here is from genome assembly GCF_016820635.1 of Anaeromonas gelatinilytica. Taxonomy (GTDB): domain Bacteria; phylum Bacillota; class Clostridia; order Tissierellales; family SIT17; genus Anaeromonas; species Anaeromonas gelatinilytica. The sequence continues at coordinate 7,786 of NZ_WSFU01000084.1, forward strand.
ATTTATCATGAAAGGAGAGAGAATAAAAGTTGTAAAGATTGAAGGCTCTAAAGTTGTTGTTAGGAAAATTGAATTAAAATAAGGAGGAATTGGATGGATAGTTTAATACTTTTAATTATAATTATTGTTGGAATTTTAATATTCTTGACTTTATTATTTAGTTTTATTCCAGTAGGACTATGGATAACAGCATATTTTTCAGGGGTAAAAATTGGATTATTTACATTAATTGGTATGAGATTGAGAAAGGTAATACCTTCTAGAATTGTGAGACCAATGATAAAATCTACAAAAGCTGGTATAAACATAGATATCGATAAATTAGAAGCACATTATTTAGCAGGAGGAAATGTTAATACAGTTGTAGATGCTCTTATAGCAGCTCAAAGAGCAAATATTGAATTACCTTTTGAGAGAGCAACAGCTATAGATTTAGCTGGACGTAATGTATTAGAAGCCGTACAGGTAAGTGTTAATCCAAAAGTCATTGAAACACCAAAAGTTGCAGCAGTGGCTAAGGATGGTATAGAAGTTATGACAAAGGCTAGAGTTACAGTTAGAGCTAATATAGAGAGACTTGTAGGTGGTGCTGGTGAAGAAACTATTATTGCCAGAGTAGGTGAAGGAATAGTAACTACAGTAGGTAGTTCAATTGACCATAAAGCAGTATTAGAAAATCCAGATGTTATTTCTAAAAATATACTTGATAAAGGATTAGATGCAGGAACAGCATTTGAAATATTATCCATTGATATAGCTGATGTAGATGTAGGAAGAAACATTGGAGCAACATTACAAACTGATCAAGCGGAGGCTGATAAGAGAATAGCTCAGGCTAAAGCAGAGGAAAGAAGAGCTATGGCTGTTGCTAAAGAACAAGAAATGAAAGCTGAAGTTCAATCACAAAGAGCAAAAGTTGTAGAGGCTGAAGCAAAAGTTCCATTAGCATTAGCTGATGCATTAAAAGAAGGGAACTTAGGAGCTATGGATTATTATAATATGAAGAATATTTTAGCAGATACATCAATGAGAGAATCAATTTCTAATGTTAATAAAGATGATGACAATAAAAATTAGGGTGATTCAATGAATATTTTTGAATTTATAGGACCGTTTTTAATATTTCTTATACCAGTAGTAATTAAAAGTTTTGCTGAGAAACAGAAAGCTAATAAGAAACAAAATGAAAGAAATATAAATGGGAATTTAAGTAAGGAGAGAAATGCCGTTGGGTTAGAAAATATAGAAGCTATTCCTCCTATGAAAGATGATTTTGGGAAAAATATAAAAGAAAAGAAAGAAAGAGTTATTAAACATAAAGTAAATGAGAAAATAAAAAGTGAAATCAAAAAAGCAAAAGAAAACAAAGTAGAACAAAATAAGAAATATGAAGTGAATATAGAAAAGGAACCTAAAGCAACATTAAAGATTTCAAAGAATGATAAGATAAAGAAAAATGAAATTGGTTCGGATAATATTCAATTAAAATTTGATAAAGAAAGTATAGTGAAAGGTATAGTGATGTCTGAGATATTATCATCACCTAAAGCATTAAAAGGAAAAAAATAATTGATTATATTTAGAAGAGTAGCGTTTAAACGTTACTCTTCTTTTTTGTTGTCTAAGAAAGTTTATTTAATAAAAGTTTTAGACTATTGATAAATACAAGGGTTAATAGTCACAGAAAAGATTGGAAGACAATAAAAAATAGGGGTTGTAGGGGATGGAATCCCATGCCGTATTAGAAGGGTGCTCAGGTGCACGTATTACGCACCGTCAAAGGGAAACTAGGTTTCTCTAGTGAAGCGGATACGCTTTTTATCCGCCTTTTTGTAATAGTAGTAATTTTTAAAGCATAAATTTAATTATGGAGGAGGGTAGTAGCATGGCTAAGAAGATAGAGAATGCAAAAAACAGTATAGCAGAAGTTTTAGAATTACCAAAAGAAATAATATTAGACTTACCTAAAATTACAATGATAGGTAGTATTCAATTATATATAGAAAATCATAAAGGAATAGTAGAATATAGTAAAGAGAGAATTAGAATTAATAGTAAAGTAGGAATTATAAGAATAATTGGAAAGAAAATGATAATTAAAAATATAGTATCAGAGGAAATCGTAATAACAGGTGAAATTATAAATATAGAATTTATATGATTGAGGTGAAAGTATGTTAATCATTAGATTATGGAATTATTTTCGTGGATATGTTATTATTAGGATTGAAGGATTAACTTTGGAAAGATTTATCAATTTAGCTGCTATAAATAATGTTTATCTCTGGGATATTGAAAGATATGATTATACAACTTTAGAAGCAAAAGTTAGCTTAAAAGGAGTTAAGGAATTAAGAGAAATTATATTAAAAGCAGGATGCAGATTGAATATAATATCTAAAGAAGGATTACCCTTTTTACTTAGTAGATTAAGAAAAAGAAAGATGTTAGCTATTGGCTTTGTATTAGTTATAGGAGTAATCTTTTTTTTAACCTCTTTTATTTGGAATATAGAAATAAACAGCACTGGCGATTTAAATGAAGAAGAATTAATTGAATATTTAAATAAAGAAGGTATAAAAATCGGTATAAAAAAATCTATAATAGAAGAAGAAGAACTGAAAATTAATATTTTAGAAAAGTTTGAGGATATTGCATATGTAAATATCAATATCAAAGGGACTAATTTAGTAATAGAACTTAAGGAAAGAAGTTATATAACCGAAGATGAAACAATAGATAAGAATAAGCCATGTAATATTGTGGCAAGTAAGAAAGGTATTATAGAAAAGACTATAGCTAAAAATGGTAATGTAGTAGTAGAAAAGGGAGAAATTGTTGAAAAAGGTCAATTACTTATAACAGGAATAGTACAAAATGATTTAGAAGAAAATATATTATTAGTTCATGCAAATGGGGAAATTTTAGCTAGAACTTATTATACAAATACAATAAAAGAACCTATAGTTAAAGAGATACAGGAGGAAACAGGTGAAAAATACTTTTCAAGAGAAATAAAGATAGGAAATAAAAGCATACATTTAAAAAATGGAGATATACCTTTTGAAAATTATATAGAGTATATTGATGATAAAGAAAAGGGATTTTATTCAATTATACCATTTGATGTAATTACTCATGAATATAGAGAGGTAAAAAATAAAACTATCAAACAAAATGTAGATTCATTAAAAGAATCCCTTAACGTTATTATAACTCAAAAAACAATGAAAGAAATTCCAGAAAATAGTCAGGTTGTATCAAAAGATATAGAATTTGAAACAGAGGATAATTTTTTAATAGCAAAGATTCAATTAGAATTAATTGAAGATATAGGAAAAATAGAATATATTAAAGAAGAATTATATGATAAACCAGAAGAAGATATAGAAGAAAATGAGGAGGAGTAATATTGTCAAAAGATTCTACAGAAAAAAGGATAAGAATAAATAACGAGGAGCTTACAATGGAGCTTTTTGGTAATTTTGATAAGAATATTAAACTTATTGAAAATGAGTTCAATGTAGATATAGTATCTAGAGAAGGTGAAATTAGAGTTCTTGGTGAAAAGGATAATGTTGATTTGTCTGAGGCTTTAATTCAAAAGCTTATAGAAATTGTTAAGAAAGAAGGACATTTAACTTCGCAACAGATTAGATATGCTATAAATTTGATATATAAAGGAAAAGAAGATAAAATTAATGATTTATTAGATGAGACTGTTTGTATAACATTTTCGGGTAAAACCATTAAACCTAAAACATTAGGACAAAAAAAGTATATTAATTCTATAAAAAATAATGATATAGTGTTTGGTATAGGGCCTGCTGGTACTGGAAAAACTTATCTCGCAGTAGCAAAAGCGGTTCAAGCTTTCAAAAATAAAGAAGTTGATAGAATTATACTAACAAGACCTGCAGTAGAAGCAGGAGAAAAATTAGGTTTTTTACCAGGAGATTTGCAAGATAAAGTTGATCCATATTTAAGACCTGTTTATGATGCTTTATTTGATGTATTTGGTGGAGAAGCCTTCTTAAAAAATAGAGAAAGAGGATTAATTGAGATAGCACCATTAGCATATATGAGAGGTAGGACATTAGATTCTGCTTTTGTTATATTGGATGAAGCTCAAAATACTACTTCTGAACAAATGAAAATGTTTTTAACTCGTTTAGGTTTAGGATCTAAAGCTATCATAACTGGTGATATAACTCAAATAGATTTACCAAACGGGAAAATTTCAGGATTAAAACAAGTTACACATATTCTTAAAAATGTAAAAGGTATAGATTTTGTGTATTTAAACAAGAATGATGTAGTAAGACACAGATTAGTTCAAAGTATAATAGAAGCTTATGAAAAAAATCAAAATAAAACTAAAGGATAATAAATAGGAAATAGAAGAGAGGAAGAACAGCTCATGGAAGTTTATATAGATAATAGGCAAACAGAAGTATTATTGGATGAAGATATAGAATATATGATAAGTAAAGTTATTGAAGAATGTTTAAAATATGAGAATCATAGAATGGATTATGAGATAAGTGTATCATTTGTTAACAGTGAAGAGATTAAGGATTTAAATTTAAATTTTAGAGGTAAAAATAGAGAGACTGATGTGTTATCATTTCCTATGGAGGATAATAAAGATATTGAAGGTCAAATACCTATATTGGGTGATATAGTTATATCAACTCAGAAAGCAAAGGAACAAGCAGAAGAATATAATCACAGCTTAAAAAGAGAAATAGCGTATTTAACAGCTCATAGTATGTTTCATCTAATGGGATATGATCATATGACTGAAAAAGACAAGGAAATTATGAGGAGTAAGGAAAAACAAATAATGAAAAAATTAAAGATTTTTAAAAATTAATATGAAAGCAGGTAATTATAGTGAAAAGATTAATAGATAGTTTCAATTATGCAATTGAAGGAATTATCTATACATTAAAAACTCAGAGGAACATGAAAATTCATTTTTTCATGATGATTATAATATTATTATTAAGTTTGTTTTTTGATTTTTCTAAGATTGAATTATTGTTACTATTATTTGCTATTGCATTGGTAATAATAACAGAAATGATTAATACAGCAATAGAAAAGGCAGTAGATATGATTACTAAAGAATTTCATCCCTTAGCTAAGATTGCTAAAGATGTAGCTGCTGCTTCTGTATTAGTTGCAGCTATAAATTCTATAATGGTAGGATATTTACTTTTTTTTTATCATGTAAATCCATTTACAAGATCAATATTATTTAAAATAAGGAGTTCTCCAGTACATCTGACTTTTATATGTATATTACTTATTATAATAATTACTATTATAATAAAAACTATTACTCAAACAGGAACACCATTTGAAGGGGGAATAATTAGTGGACATACTGCTTTAGCATTTACTGTCTCAACTGTTATTACATTTTTAAGCGAAAATATATTAATAGCGACATTAAGCTTTTTATTATCGATTTTAGTGGGGCAAAGTAGAGTAGAAGGAAAAATTCATTCTATATTTCAGGTCATTAATGGAGCTATATTGGGTATATTATTAACAGTACTAATTTTTCAATTATTATAGATTTCTGTTGGAGGGATATCATGGCGGGCAACTTCATACTCATAAGAATAATATTTTTGATAATACTTTTAATATTGTCTGCTTTTTTTTCTAGTTCAGAAACAGCTTTAGTAGGATTGAAAATTGCTGAAATAAGACAACTTAGAGAAAAAGATGAGAAAAAAGCTAAATTATTAGAAAGAATTAAAAAGAGAATTAATATAATACTATCTACAATATTAGTAGGAAATAATTTAGTCAATATTTTGGCTACTACTATATTAACTCAATTAACAATGGAATTTTTTAAAGGTAGTACTTCAACTTTCATATCTACAATTGTTATGACTGTATTAATATTAATATTTGGAGAGATAACACCAAAAACTTTTGCCACTCAAAATCCGGGAAAAGTTTCTATTATTGTAGCAAGACCAATAGAAATATTATCAAAAATATTCAATCCTATTTTAATAATACTTAACTTTATTACTAGTTTCATGATAAAAATATTAGGAGGAAAAGTAGATTCTTCTGGTACCTTTGTAACTGAGGAAGAGATAAGGACATTAGTGGATGTAGGTGAAGAAGAGGGAGTTGTAAAGCTTCACGAAAAAGAAATGATTGAGAATATATTTGATATAGACCATATTGATGTGGGAGATGTGATGATTCCAAGAATAGACATTATCGCTGTGTCTCAAGATGATTCTATGGAAACTGCATTAAATAAAATAACTAAATATGGACATTCAAGAATTCCTGTATATAAAAATACTATTGATAATATTATTGGGGTATTATATGCAAAGGATATATTACCTTTTGTAGTTAATAAGCAACAGGAGATAAATGAAACAAAGATTGTAGATATAATAAGAGAACCTTATTATGTTCCTGAAACTAAAAAGGCTAATAAACTTTTAACAGAACTTCAACAAAATAAGGTACACATGGCAATAGTTTTAGATGAATATGGAGGAACAGAAGGATTAGTTACGATTGAAGATGTCTTAGAAGAAATAGTAGGTGATATATATGATGAATATGATAATGATGAGAATATGATTGAAAAGGTTAATGAATCTATATATAAGATAAGAGCCGATATATCTCTTGAAGATATTAATGAATTTTTCAATACTAATTTTCCAGAAGAAGATTTCGATTCTTTAGGAGGATATATATTTAGTAGTTTAGGTAGAGTACCTAAGCAGGAAGATACTTTAGAAGAGCAAGGAATAAAGATGATAGTAAGAAAAGTTGTTAATAGAAGAATTAAAGTTGTGGAGATAAAAAAATAGATTTAAATTAGGAGTGAATTTGGTGAAAAAAATATTTCTTATATTAGTAATCATATTTTTAATATTTACTATATCTTGTAGTGAAGATCAAAATAACTATGAGTTAGATGATACAGACAATCAATCAGAGGAAGAAAATGAATCGATTAATGACAAATCGGAGAAAGTAGTATCTCCATTAAGTGGTATATATACAGAAAAAAATAAAGTTGACAGAAGGCCAGTAGCAGTGATGTTTGATAATCACAGAAATGCCAGATGGCAATCTGGATTAAGTGAAGCTGAAGTATTATATGAATTTTTAGTTGAAGGTAAAATAACTAGATATATGGCTATATATTTGGTAAATGATCCAGAAGTAATTGGACCTGTTAGAAGCTCAAGACCATATTTTTTATCAGCTGCATTAGAATATGATTCATTATATGTACATTGTGGAGGAAGTCCAGAAGCAGTAGAAGATATAGAAAAATTAAATATAGATAATGTGAGTTGTATGTCTGAATCCAATGATGTGTTTTATAGAAATAATGAAGTAGGGAAATCTTCTCCTCATAATTTATATACCAATATGGAATCTATAAGAAAATATCAAGATGAAATAGGATATAATTTAGATGGGGACTATGAAGCTTTTTCATTTAATAAAGAAATTAAAAGTATCAAAGGGGATAATGCAAAAGAGGTAATTATAGATTATGGTTTGAATAATATCACTAGTTATAAGTATGATGATGAATCAAATTTATATCTAAGATATAAGGATGGTAAACCACATATAGATGAAAATAATAATACTAATTTAACAGCTACAAATATAATTATTCAAGAAGCTAATACACAGGTAATAGATGAACAAAAAAGATTACAAATTGATATAATAGGAAAAGGGGAAGGATATTATATAACAAATGGAGAATATATAAAGATTACTTGGGAGAAAGATTCTAGGGAATCTAAAACTAGATACTATGATGAATTAGGAAAAGAGATAATTCTTAATCCAGGAAATACATGGATACAAGTAACTCCAATAAATCCTGAAATAAAAATTTCTTGAATAGAAGGTGTTATAATGAAAATAGATAAATTGATTAAAGAAGCATTAGAAGCAAAGAATATGGCATATGTACCTTATTCTGGTTTTAGAGTAGGTGCTGCAGTATTAACCGAAGAAAATAAAATATATACTGGATGTAATATAGAATCAGCAAGTTATAGTCCAACCAATTGTGCAGAAAGAACAGCAATATTTAAAGCAGTTTCAGAAGGTTATACTAAATTTAAAGCAATAGCAATCACAGGTGACAGAGAATATACATTTCCATGTGGAGTATGTAGACAAGTGATGAGAGAATTTTCAAAGGATTTAAAAATATATATAGTGAAAAATGAGAATGAATATAAGGAATATACATTAAAAGAACTACTACCTCATAGTTTTGGACCTGAAGATTTAGAAAGAAAAACAGCTGAGGAGAAATGCGATGAAGTTTAAATCAGGATTTATAACAATAATTGGCAGACCTAATGTGGGTAAGTCTACATTATTGAATCATATTATAGGTGAAAAAATATCAATAATATCAGACAAACCTCAAACTACAAGAAATAAAATCCAAACCATTTATACAACAGAAAATAGTCAAATGGTATTTGTAGATACACCAGGAATACATAAGCCTAAAAATAAGTTAGGGGAATTTATGAATAAGGAAGTTTCTCTTGCCTTAGAGGATATGGATGTATTAGTATGGCTTGTAGATGAAAGTCTAGAAATAGGGCCTGGAGATAGTAGAATTTTAAAATCTCTTGATAATATAAAGACTCCTAAAATCTTAGTCATTAATAAAATAGATAAATTGACAAAAGATCAAGTAAATAAAATAATTAATAAATATGAAGAAAAACATGATTTTGCTAATATAGTACCTATTTCAGCAAAGAATGGTAAAAATGTAGATGAATTATTAAAAAAAATAGAATATATATTACCGGAAGGACCAAAATATTTTCCTGAAGATATGATAACAGATCAGCCAGAAAGACTTATAGTGTCTGAAATAATTAGAGAAAAGACTCTTTATTATCTAGATCAAGAAGTACCTCATGGTATAGCTGTTGAAACTACAATGATGAAAGATAGACCAGAGAAAGAATTAATAGATATTCATGCTACAATTTATTGCGAGAAAAGTTCTCATAAGGGTATAATAATTGGTAAAGGTGGAAGAAAACTTAAAGGCATAGGTAAAAGTGCACGAAAAGATATAGAAAGATTTTTAGGGATTAAAGTTAACTTACAACTGTGGGTAAAAGTAAATAAAAATTGGAGAGAAAAAGAAAATCTAGTAAAGCGTATGGGATATAAAAAATAAATTTATCATTTATTTACACTATTTGTATTGTATAATTCACTTTTTTCATCGCAAACTAATGTTATATTAGTTGTATGGGAGGATATTATGTTAGAAAACGACATATGGAAAATATTTGAAACAACAGGAAAAATTGATGCATATTTATATTATAAAGAACTAGTGAATAATCAAGAAAATCAAAGTAATCAAAATACAAGAGAGGTAAATGATAAAAGTTCTAATATGTAAGGGTGATAGAGGTGACTTAATGTTATATAAACTTCAAGGGATAGTATTAAAAGCAACAAAGCTTAATGATTCAGATAAAATTATAACTATATTTACAAAGGAGCAAGGGAAAATTCAAGCCATAGGAAAAGATGTTAGAAATCCTAAAAGTAAGTTAGTAGGTTCTACTCAAGTATTTGCTCTAAGTGAATTTATATTATATAAGGGAAAGGGTTTATATAATATAAATCAAGGTGAAGTAATAAAATCATTCTATCCTTTGAGAGAAGATTTAAAGAAATTAGCCTATGCATCCTACATTATTGAGCTTGTTAATAGTGGTGTTATTGAAGAGGAATCTAATATCAAGGTGTTTGGATTATTAGAAAAAACTTTAAGTTTAATAATTTCAGATAACAGGTATAAACAAATAGTTAGAGCATTTGAATTAAAGTTTATAAGTTATTTAGGTTATAGACCTCATTTGATTAACTGCGTTAATTGTAATAATGATATAATTAAAAATGTAAGATTTAGTATAGTTCATAGTGGACTTTTATGTGAAAATTGTTATAATATTGATAAATATAGTAAAAATATTAATTTGGAAGTTGTAAATACAATGAAATTTCTTTTATTTAGTTCCTTTGAGGATATTTTAAAGATTGAAGTTGAAGCAGATATTCTTAAAACATTAGAAAAATTATTATTTTCATATATAGCTAAGAATATAAATAAAACCAATTTCAATTCATTAAAATTTATAAATGATGTAGAAAAATAATATGGAGGTGTTACTTTGGATATAAGTTTGGAGAAAATTGATACTATTAGAGAACGTACTGGTGTAAGCTATAAAGAAGCAAAAGATGTATTGGAAAGAAATGATGGTGATATAGTTGAAGCATTAATTGATATTGAAAATAGCAAAAAGAGTAATGAATTTAGCATAAATGAAACTAGTGAAGAGATTATTTCTAAATTAAAAGAAACTATTAAAAAAGGTAATGTAACAAAAATACTTCTTAAAAAAGATGGAGAAACTATTATGAATATTCCTGTTACAGCAGGAGCGATTGGTGCAGTATTAGCTCCACAATTATCGGCAATAGGAATAGCTGCAGCGATGATTTCAAGAACTACTCTTGAGATAGTAAAAGAAAATGGAGAAGTCATAAATTTAAATGATATGGCTGGAAAGACAATGGATAAAATAATGAAAAGAGATAAAAAATCATCTGCTACTATGAATGATAGTAATAATATGCAATATGAATCTAAAAATGTAGATGATGATACTTATTAATATTGACAACACTTTAATTCTTTGCTAAATTATTTATATAATTTATATATATATAATTTGTTGCTATGACGAAGAATAGTAGATTAATATTATCATTTTAGCGAGTCGGGAAAGGTGGGAGCCTGATATGATAAGTTTTTTGAAGGCACTTTGGAGCAATATTACTAAGCGGGTACTTTGGTACCAAATAGGGTGGAACCGCGGAAGTTACCTTTCGTCCCTATATAGGGATGAAAGGTTTTTTATTGTCTATAATAACTAGACAAAGGAGGAGAAAAAATGTATTTACAAGATCTTATATTGAAACTACAGCAATATTGGGGAGAAAAGGGTTGCTTAGTGATGCAATCTTATGATGTAGAGAAAGGTGCAGGAACTATGAATCCAAATACTTTTCTGAGAGCATTGGGACCTGAACCATGGAAGGTAGCATATGTTGAACCATCTAGAAGACCAGCAGATGCTAGATATGGAGAAAATCCAAATAGAGTATATCAACATCATCAAATGCAGGTGATAATAAAACCATCTCCTGATAATATTCAAGAATTATATCTAGAGAGTTTAGAAGCTATAGGAATTGATCCTTTAAAACATGATATAAGATTTGTTGAGGATAATTGGGAAGCACCAACATTAGGAGCATGGGGTCTAGGTTGGGAAGTTTGGTTAGATGGAATGGAGATAACTCAGTTCACATATTTTCAACAAGTAGGAGGTCTTAACTGTCAATTAGAATCAGCAGAAATTACTTATGGGTTAGAAAGAATTGCAATGTACTTACAAGATGTTGATAATATATTTGATATAAAATGGACAGAAGAGATAAAATATGGAGAAATATTTAAACAAGCCGAATATGAGCATTCTGTTTATAGTTTTGATCAAGCAGAAAAGGATATGTTGTTTAAATTATTTGATATCTATGAAAAAGAAGCTGCTAGGTTAATAGTAGAAGATTTAATATATCCTGCTTATGATTATGTGTTAAAATGTTCTCATACCTTTAACATATTAGATGCAAGAGGAGCTATTAGTGTAACTGAAAGAACTAGTTTTATTGGAAGAGTTAGAAATTTAGCTAAATTAATAGCCTCTAAATATGTAGAAAAAAGAGAAAAATTAGAATTCCCATTATTGAAGGAGGGAATATAAATGAGTAAATATTTATTAGAAATAGGAACAGAAGAAATTCCTTATAGATTTATGGAGGGTGCCTTAAATCAAATGAAAGTCATGATGGGGAATATGCTTAATGAAAATAGGATTGAATATGATGATATATATACATATGGAACGCCTAGAAGATTAGTTGTATTGGTCGAAGGTATTAGTAAAGTACAATCAGACTTAGAAGAAATGGTTAAAGGTCCTTCTAAAAAGATTGCTTATAATGATTCAATGGAACCTTCAAAAGCTTTATTAGGATTTGCAAAAGGACAGGGAGTAGATATTGAAAATATCATTGTAAAAGACTTTAATGGAGAAGATTATGTATTTGCTAATAAAAATGTAAAAGGAATAGAAAGTAAAAAAATCTTAAAGAAGGAAATAGTTAATTATATAAAAAATATTCACTTTCCAAAACCAATGAAATGGGGAGGAAAAAACATAAAATTTGCTAGACCTATAAGATGGTTAGTATCATTATTAGATGATGAAATTGCTGAATTTGATTTAGAAGGAATAATACCATCAAATAAAACAAGAGGTCATAGATTTCTAGGTTCTGATAATGTGATTGTAGAAAATGTTGATGATTATTTTATAAAGATAAAAGAAAATTATGTTATAGTAGATCAAGAAAAAAGAGAAGAACTAATAAAAGCAGGTTGTAAAAAATTAGCTAAAGAAAAAGGTGGAAATCTATTAAAAGATGATGAATTGCTAAAACAACTAACTTATATAGTAGAGTATCCTACACCTTTAATAGGAAGAATTAAAGAAGAATATTTACAGTTGCCTAAAGAAGTTATAATTACCCCTATGAAGGAACATCAACGTTATTTTCCAGTAGTAGATGATAATAATAAGCTTTTGCCATATTTTATAGCTGTAAGAAACGGGAATAAAGAAAATATTAATATAGTTACAAAAGGAAATGAAAAAGTATTAGATGCTAGATTAGAGGATGCTAAATTTTTCTATAATGAAGATTTGAAAAATAAATTAGAAGACTATGTGGATGATCTTAGAACAATAGTATATCAAGAAAAGTTAGGTACATTATATGATAAGACTAAGAGAATAAATGAACTATCTATTGAAATGGCTAAGGAACTTGAGTTAGGAGAAGAAACAGAGGATAATATTGATAGAGCAAGTATTTTAGCTAAGGCTGACTTAGTTACAAAGATGGTAAATGAGTTTACAGAATTACAAGGTATAATGGGAAGGGAATATGCATTTAAATCTGGAGAAAATGAGATAGTAAGTTTATCTATCTATGAACATTATCTTCCTAGATTTGCAGGAGATGAATTACCATCAACTACGGCAGGAGCAGTTATAAGTATAGCAGATAAATTAGATACTATTTGTGGTTCGTTTGCTATAGGCTTTCAACCAACAGGAAGTCAAGATCCATTTGGACTTAGAAGACAGGCGTTAGGGATTATTAATATTATTTTAAAGAAGAATTTAGATTTACCGTTATATGAATTTATAGAATCTTCTTTGAGAATTTATATAGAAAATGAATTATATTTTGATTTTGAAAAAGTAAAAGAAGAAATAATAAGTTTCTTTAAAGGTAGAATGAAAAATATGTTTATAGATGAAGGAATAAGATATGATGTAGTTGAAGCGGTGTTAAGTATCGGAAATGATAACATAGCTGATAATGTGGTTAGACTAAAAGAATTAAATAAATGGGTTGAAAAAGAAGAATTTAATGAGATATTGTTAGCCTTTAATAGAGTTTCAAAAATCGCGGGAAAAGCTAAGACTAATGAAATATCACCAGAATTGTTACAGGAAGAAGAAGAAGTCAATTTATATAAAGTATATAAAGAAGTAAAAGAAGAAGTGAAAGAATATATATTACAGAAAGAGTATGATAAAGCTTTAGATAAAGTGGTTCATCTTAGAGGATATATTGATGAATTTTTTGATAATGTAATGGTGATGGTTGATGATGAAGATATTAAGAAGAATAGACTTGCCCTAATAAATAATGTTTCAAATATCATGCTTCAAATTTGTGATTTATCTAAAATTTCAAATTCAAATTAATACAAAGAAGCCAATAGGATAAAGGGGTGAGAAATATCCAATTAACAAATAGGCAAGAAAAAATAATAGAGATAGTAAAGGAAAATGAACCTATTACTAGTGAAGCTATTGCAAAAAAATTAAAATTAACAAGATCTACATTAAGACCAGATTTATCTATACTCACAATGAGTGGTATATTAGATGCTAGGCCTAAGGTTGGTTACTTTTATTCAGGAATGTCAGAAGTTAATGTTTTTAGAGATAAAATAAATTCCATAAAAGTAGGAGATATTAAATCATTACCCACAATAATAGACGAAGAAACATCGGCATATGATGCTATAGTAACATTGTTTTTAGAAGATGTAGGAAGTATTTTTGTAACTTCGGATAATTGTCTCTCTGGTATAATTTCTAGGAAAGATTTACTAAAAAGTGCAATTGGTAATACGGATATAAATAAAATACCTGTAGCTATGATAATGACAAGAATGCCAAATATAATATACTTAGAAGAAAGTGAAACTATATTAGAGGCAGCTATAAAAATCATAGAACATGAAGTAGATAGTCTCCCAGTAGTTGAAAAACATGAAAATAGCTTAGGGGAGGAACAATTGAAAGTTGTTGGAAAAATTTCTAAAACTAATATAACTAAATTATTTGTTGATTTAGGTATAGAAAACTAGGGGGTTATTTATAATGGATAAAATGATGGTAGCCTATGTATTGTCTGATTCTATTGGAGAAACGGGAGAAGAAGTAGCTCAAGCGGCAATAAGCCAATTTAATTCTGGTGAATATGAAATTAGAAGATTTCCGTATATCACAGAAGAAAATCAGATAGTAGAAATATTAGAAGAAGCTAAAGAGGAAAATTGTATAATATTATTTACTATTGTAGTAGATAGTTTACGTAAATTTTTAATAGAAAAATCTAAGGAATATGATATACAGGCTATAGACATATTAGAACCAATTTTGAATGGTATTGAAAATGTTGTAGGATTTAAACCTAAAAGAGAACCAGGATTAATAAGAAAATTAGATGAAAATTATTTTAGAAAAGTTGCAGCAGTTGAATTTGCTGTTAAATATGATGATGGCAAAGATACAAGAGGTATAAGAAAAGCAGACATAGTACTTATAGGAGTATCAAGAACTTCGAAAACACCATTAAGTATGTATTTGGCTCATAAGAATGTAAAAGTAGCTAATATACCTTTATTGCCTGAAGTTAAACCTCCAAAGGAATTATATGAAATAGATCCTAAAAAGATAATAGGATTGACCGCAAATCCAATAAAGCTCAATGAAATTAGACAGGAAAGACTAAAAGCATTGGGATTAAAAAATTCAGCTAATTATGCAAGTATGGAGAGAATACTTAGAGAAATTGAATATGCTGAAGAATTAATGGAAGATTTTGATTGTAATATTATAGATGTATCTAATAAAGCAATTGAAGAAACAGCAGGAGTTATATTAGAACTTATAAGAATTAAAAATATGAATGATTAAAGAGTATCTTAAGATACTCTTTAGTTTTTGATTGTCAAGGAAAGTTTATTTAATAAAAGTTTTAAATTACTGATAAATATAAGTGTTAATGATCACAGAAAATATTATAGGACAATCAAAATAGGGTTGTAGGGGAGGGAAACTAGGTTTCCCTAGTGAAGGAGGATACGCTTTTTATCCAATTTTTTGATAATATGCGTATGTGATTAATTATACTCAAATTTGGTAATAGATATATAATAAAAACAATAAAAAATCATATTATATTTGAAGGAATTAGACATAGCTTTGTTGTATATAGAATATAATAGATTTAACTATTTATGAAAAGCAATGTGAAAGAGGGTATAATCTTGAATATACGAGAATATAGAGAAAAATTAGAAGAAAAGATATTATCAAAGAATGCTAAATTAAGTTGTGAGTCTAAAGGAAGAGAAAAAAATGAAAAGAAATGTGATATAAGGACAGAATTTCAAAGAGATAGAGATAGAATTATTCATTCCAAAGCATTTAGACGATTAAAGCATAAAACTCAAGTTTTTTTATCTCCAGAAGGAGATCACTATAGAACAAGACTAACCCATACATTAGAAGTTTCACAAATATCGCGAACTATCTCTAGAGCATTACAATTAAATGAAGACTTGACAGAAGCAATATCATTAGGTCATGATTTAGGACATACTCCATTTGGACATACTGGGGAACATATGTTAAATAAACTGAACAAAAAGGGATTTAATCATAATGAACAAAGTCTTAGGATTGTAACATTTTTAGAAAGAAGAAAAGAGAAAGAAAAAGGATTAAATCTTACTTATGAAGTTCGTGATGGAATATTAAATCATACTGGAGAGAAAATTCCTGTTACATTAGAAGGACAATTAGTAAAAATTTGCGATAGAGTAGCATATATAAATCATGATATAGATGATTCTATTAGAGGTAATATATTAAATATAAGAGATCTACCGAAGGATAGTATTAAAGAGTTAGGAGAAACTCATGGAAATAGGATAAATACTATGATAAAAGATATAATAATAAATAGTAAGGATAATAACTATATAACAATGAGTGAAGAAATAAAATATTATACGGATAAACTTAGAAGATTTATGTTTGAAAATGTATATTATAATAAAAAAGCTAAAAGAGAAGATGGTAAAGCTGAATATTTAGTAGAACAATTATATAATTATTATATAAATCATATAGATAAAATTCCGTTTGAATTTAGAGATAATCCAGGAGATATAGATGATTTTGTATGTGATTATATTGCTGGGATGACAGATAGATATGCTTTGAAAAAATTTAATAATATATTTGTACCATCTCCTTGGGAAGAATAAACTATTTAAAAAAATTAATACTTTTTCAAAATATAAATGAAGGATATTAGATTTTTATGTCGAAGATTGTTTGTTCAACCCTTTTATAAAATGTTATAATATTTTAAGTGAAATTAATAAGGATGATTTAATGAAAATATTAGTAGATTCTGATGCTTGCCCAGTTAAAAATATAATTAATAATATTTCAAATAAATATAATATTGAAACATTTTATATAACAAGTGTTTCCCACTATTCAATTAGTTCTAATATAGATCAATCAAAATTTATTTATGTAGACAATACAAATCAATCTGCAGACATTGAAATACTTAATAGAGCAGTTAAAAAAGACATAGTCATAACTGATGATTATGGTTTAGCATCTTTAGTATTATCCAAAGGATGTTATTGTGTATCTTCTAAAGGATATATATATAATAAAAATAATATTAATAATCTTCTTACTCAAAGGTATATAAGTATGAAAGAAAGAAAACTTAATAATAGAGTTAAAGGTGGACCTAAAAAGAGAAGATCTAAAGATGATGAAAAGTTCACAAAAAACCTAATAAAAATGTTAAATAATAATTTTATTGAAAATTAATAAATATAATAAGAAGGATTTAGTCAATTTTTGACGAATAGATAAATGAAGGTGGTATAAATGTCTTATACCTATAATGATGAGGTTATTAATGAAATAAGGGAAGCAAGTGATATAGTTGATATTATTTCAGATTATATAGAATTGAAGAAAACAGGATTAAATTATAAAGGAATTTGTCCATTTCATAATGAGAAGACTCCTTCTTTCGTAGTTTCTCCTAATAAGCAAATATTTCATTGCTTTGGATGTGGAGAAGGAGGAGATATAATAACATTTCTTATGAAGCATAGAAATTTAACTTTTATTGAAGCATTAAAAGATTTAGCAGATAGGTCTAACATTATATTACCTGAAGGGAATGATGATGCTGGGAAAAAGAAATATGACGAAAGAGAGAAATTATTTAAATTAAATAGAGAAGCTGCTCTGTTTTATTATAATAATTTAAAATCAAATAAAAGGGCCTTAAAATATTTAAAGTCTAGAAATATTGATTTTAAAATAATAAATAAATTTGGTATTGGATATGCCAATGATAGCTGGGATGATTTATTTAAATATCTTAAAGAAAAGGGATATGAAGAAGAATTAATATATAAAGTAGGGTTAATAGTACAAAGAAGGGATAAATCAGGATATTATAATAGATTTAGGAATAGAATAATATTTCCTATAATAAATATTAGAGGTAAAGTATTGGGTTTTGGAGGAAGGGTTATTGACGATGGTCAACCTAAATATTTAAATACTCCAGATACTCCTATATTTAATAAAGGATATAATCTTTATGGTATAAATATTATAAAGGATAATAGAAGATATGATAAAGCAATATTAGTAGAAGGATATATGGATGTAATATCACTTAATAAATATGGAGTTGATTATGCGGTTGCATCTTTAGGAACTGCGTTTACTGAAAATCAAGCAAAACTTTTAAAAAGATATGCAAAGGAATTTTATATTTGCTATGATTCTGATGAAGCTGGTATGAGAGCTACTGATAAAGCATTAGAAGTTCTATATCAGCAAGGTATAAAAGCAAAAGTTATTATATTGCCAAAGGGTAAGGATCCTGATGACTTTATTAAGGAAAGAGGAAAAAAAGCCTATCAAGAAGCGATAAATAAATCTTTAGATTTGATTGATTATAAAATATATATGTATAAGAAAAAATTTGATATAAATAAACCTGAAGGTAAGATAAAATTCACTAAAAAAATTACTCAGTTTTTAAAAAAGATGAAAGGTTCTATTGAATTTGACGTATATATAAATGAGATATCAAATAATACAGGTATATCAGTAGATACTATAAAAAATGAAATATATGGATATAGAGATAATAATTTAAATAAATCCTATAAGGACAAGTATAGTAAACCTTATTTTAGGAATAATATAAAAGATCGTATTAAGCCTGTTGAGTTTTCATTGGAACCAGGACATTTGACAGCAGAAAAAAGATTATTAAATTTATTACTACAAGATAAGAATATATATAATAAAGTGAAAGAAGAATTTATGTATATGGATTTTTTAGATGAAGATAATAGAAAAATTGCTGAAATTATATATAAAAAATATGAAAAATCCGAAGTATTAAATATAGAAGAGATTATTGATGAATTAGATATTAATACATCGGAGAAACTAAGAAACATTATAAATCTTGTTTCAAATGACGACAATAAAGAAAAAGCAATAAAAGACTATGTAAATAGAATAAATTATTATAAAAAAAAGATAAGAAGAGATTATTTAAAAAAAGAAATAAATCAAATTAAAGATAAAACAGATAAGTCTAAAGGAGAGGTTGAAAAATTAAGGGTTTTAATGATGGAATATGTACAGCTAGACAAAGAATTAAAAGTAAATCACTAATTGTTGCTGAGAGGAGGGAAAGCAATGAGTGATAAGAAAAATATAAACAGCAAAGATATAAAAAAGAAAGTAATTGAAGATATTATTTCTAAAGGGAAGAAAAAAGGTATATTAACATATAAAGAAATAATGGATTCATTAGAAAATGTAGATTTATCACCAGAGCAAATAGATGATATATATCAAAGGCTTGAAAATCTTGGCATAGAAATAGTAGGTGATAAAGATGAGTTATTAGAAGACGATGATAGTAATGATGATGATAGTAAGATAATATCTGTTCCTAAAGGAATAAGTGTAGATGATCCTGTTAGAATGTATTTAAAAGAAATAGGAAAAGTTCCATTATTAACAGGAGATGAAGAAGTAGAATTAGCTAAAAGGATGGAGCAGGGAGATGAGAAAGCTAAAAGGAGATTATCAGAGTCTAACTTAAGATTGGTAGTTAGTATAGCAAAAAGATATGTTGGGAGAGGAATGTTATTTTTAGATTTAATACAAGAAGGTAACATGGGACTTATAAAGGCTGTTGAAAAGTTTGATTATACTAAGGGTTATAAGTTTAGTACTTATGCTACATGGTGGATTAGACAGGCTATAACAAGAGCTATAGCAGATCAAGCAAGAACTATTAGAATACCGGTGCATATGGTAGAAACCATTAATAAACTTATAAGAGTTTCTAGACAATTATTACAAGATATTGGTAGGGAACCAACAGCAGAAGAAATAGCCAAAGAGATGAATTTAGATGAAGAGAAAGTAAGAGAAATAATTAAAATAGCTCAGGAGCCAGTATCTTTAGAGACGCCTATTGGAGAAGAAGAAGATAGTCATCTTGGAGATTTTATTCCAGATGACGATGCTCAAGCTCCGTCAGATGCAGCAACTTTTACTATGCTAAAAGAACAATTAGTAGATGTATTAGATACTCTTACAGAAAGAGAGCAAAAAGTATTAAGATTAAGATTTGGTTTAGATGATGGTAGAGCTAGAACTTTAGAAGAAGTAGGTAAAGAATTTGATGTAACTAGAGAGAGGATTAGACAAATTGAGGCTAAAGCACTAAGAAAACTAAGACATCCAAGTCGCAGCAAAAAATTGAAAGATTTTCTAGAATAAAAATGCTTCTATAGAAGCATTTTTACATTTTATAAATATTAAAGATTCGTCTGACGGCGAATCTTTAGTATGATATTAGGAGGTAAATATGAAAAATGAATCTAACTCCAAGATTGTTAGAAATAGCAAATAAAGTAGATAAAGGATCAGTAGTAGCTGATATTGGAACAGATCATGGATATATACCAGTATATTTAGTAGAAAATAATATATCCGATAAGATTATAGCATGTGATGTAAATGAAGGTCCTCTTCAAAGTGCTATAAATTATATATCAAAAAAGGAATATAAAAGTTTTATAGATACAAGATTAGGAAATGGATTAAATCCACTAAAACCTAATGAAGTAGATACAGTAATTATAGCTGGTATGGGTGGAATACTCATAGCAAATATTTTAGAACAAGATAAAGAAATAGCAGATACCATAGATAAATTTATACTACAACCAATGGTAGCAAGTGATGAATTAAGAAAGTATTTAAATAAAAATGGATATAAAATAATAGATGAAAAACTAAGTAGAGAAGACAATAGATTCTATGAAATAATTGTAGCAACTCATGGTAAGGAAGAAATAAATGATGAAATATACTATGAAATTGGATATAAGTTAATAGAAAATAATGATATATTATTAAGGGATTATTTATTAAAGAAAATAAATAAAACAGAAAAAATATTAAAAAATATAGAAGTAAATGGAAACATAGAAGGAAATAAGAAGTATATCATGTTAAAAAAGAGACTTTCTAGATTAGAGGAGGTTTATCGTGATAACATCAAAGAAAGTGATTAATAAATTAGAAGATATTGCACCAAAAAAATTAGCAGAAGAATGGGATAATGTAGGATTACAGATAGGAAGTTTAAATAAAAAAATAAAAAAGGTATTGTTAGCATTAGATATTAATATAGATGTAGTAGAAGAAGCCATAGAAAATCAAGTAGACATGATAATATCTCATCATCCAATGTTTTTTGATCCTATTAAGACTATAGATTTGGATACTTATAAAGGACAAATGATAGAAAAAATAATTAAAAATGATATAGTAGTATATAGTGCTCATACAAATTTAGATTTATCTAAAGATGGAGTGAATGATGCATTAGCTGAGACATTAGAAATTGAAAATTCTCAAATATTAGTAACGGAATATAGAGAAGCCATGTATAAATTATCAGTATTTGTACCAGTTACCCATGAAAATAAAATAAGAAAGGTATTAGGAGATGCTGGAGCAGGAGGTATTGGTAATTATAGTTATTGTACCTTTACGTCTAAAGGAATAGGAACATTCAAACCAAATGAAGGTTCAAATCCTTACATAGGTAACATAGAAGAATTAGAAAAAGTTGATGAAGTGAAAATTGAAGTAATTGTGTCGGGAGATATACTTGACGATGTAGTGAAAAAAATGATTTATAATCATCCTTATGAAGAAGTAGCTTATGATATATTTAAATTGGAAAATCAATATATAGAATATGGCATAGGTAGGGTTGGTAATATAAATAAAACTACATTAATTAATTTTGCAAAAAAAGTAAAAGAGAAATTAAATAGCGCGTACTTAAGAATATATGGTAATATAAATGAAGAGGTAGAAAAAATAGCTGTAGTAGGAGGAAGTGGTTCAGATTTTATAAAAGATGCTAAAAAAGCAAATGTGGATGTGTATATAACAGGAGATATCAAACATCATGATGCTCAACAAGCTATGGAATGGGGGTTAAATTTAATAGATGCAGGACATTTTAGTACAGAAAAGATTGTCATGAATAAACTAGAAAAATATTTTAGAAAAGAATTTTCTACTGATATTGAAATATTAATATCAGAAAAAGATAATTCAGGAAAGTATTTAAGTATATAAAGGGGTACTAAGGAGGTATTTTTTCATGAGTCAACTGAAATCTATTTGGAATATGCATGAAATTGATAAAGAGATAAAGGAGCTAGAATTAGAAAATGAAACTTTAGAAAAAAATGATAATATTCAAGATATTTTATTAAGTTTACAAGAAAAAGAGTATGATATAACTAATTTTAAAACTCAATTAGAAGTTGATGATATTAAAATACAGAGATTAAATCAAAAATTAAAACAAAAAAATTTCAAGTTGAAAGAAGTTAATGAAAAATTATATAGCGGAGAAATAACAAATATAAAAAAATTATCAACACTTCAAGATGAAGAAAAACAAATTAAGGAAGAATTAGAAGATATTGAAAATGAAATATTGAAATTATTAGATAATATAGAAAGTGATACAGAAAAATTATATTCTGTGGAAAAAGAGTATAGGACATTAAAAGATAAATATAAAGAATTAAAAAGATCGAATAAAGAGAGAAGTAATATCATAAAAAATAAATTAAAAAATTTAAAGGAAGAAATAAAAAAAATAAAAATCAATTTAGATAAAGATGTATTAGAAAAATATGAAAATTTAAATAAAAAGAAAGGTAAAGCAATTGCGAAGATAGATGGAGATAAATGTACAGGATGTCATATGTCTATTCCATTATCAACTATTTCAAAAATAAAAAAAGGCAATGAACTTATATATTGTGATAATTGTGGTAGAATTTTATTTTATCAATTAGAAGATAAAGCATAATACAAATAAATGGATACGTTGGAATATATAACCCCTTGAATAGAACTAGAATACATGGTACACTATTAATTGTCGTTAGAAAAGAAAAAAATAAATATGAGTAAGTCAGATGATCGCATGCTTTTGCATGAGGAAAGTCCGAGCTTCACAGGGCACGGGTGCTGGGTAATACCCAGTGGGGGCAACCCTAAGGATAGTGCAACAGAAATAAACCGCCTGTTTCCAGGTAAGGATGGAAAGGTGAGGTAAGAGCTCACCAGCAACTAGGTGACTAGTTGGCTCTGTAAACCCCACCCGAAGCAAGACCAAGTAGGGACTTTAAACAAGCGGCTGCCCGTCGCTGTCCCGTAGGTAGGTTGCTGGAGTCTATTGGTAACAATAGACCTAGAAAGATGATCGTCTAATACAGAACTCGGCTTATAGGTTTGCTCATATACATATAAAGATATAAAACATTATATATTATAGAATCAAAAAACTTTGAAGATGTACTCTTCAAAGTTTTTATTATGATTACTAATATATATGTAAAGTTAACTTGACATGAATTCAACTTTTCGTTATACTAATAGTGGAAAGTATGCTTTACAAATGGAGGAAATAAATGTGAAGAATAAGTTGGAAGAGATAAGAAAAGCACGAAGTATAAAGCAAGAACAACTGGCAGATGCCTTAGAAGTATCTAGGCAAACAATCAGTTCTTTAGAAAATGGTAGATACAATCCATCTATTATATTAGCATTTAAGATTGCTCGTTATTTTAATCTTAGTATTGAAGAAGTCTTTATTTATGAGGAGGAAAAAAAATATGAAAAGAAATAAAAAGGATCTCGCATTATTAGTTATAGGAATATTAATTTTTGTGACATCACTAATTGGATTTTCATACACAGAAAATTGGCTTTTAGCAATTGGGGTAGGTATTGGAACAATGGTATTATCATCAGCAGTCAACAGAATACTTACAAATTATTCTTTGAAAAATGATAAGGAACTACAGAAGAAACATGAAATTGCCAATAATGATGAAAGAAATCAGTTTATTATATATAAGGCAAGTTATCGAGTTTATCAACTTATGACACCAATTTTGGGAGTCCTTGGTATTTCTTTGGGAATTATGAGAGTAGAAATATGGATAATATGTATTCCTGTAGGGATATTGCTCTTGGAAGCAATTTTAATGGTTATGTTCCATTCCAAATATAATAAAGAATACTAAAGTATTGAATATTGCTCATTGATGAGATAATAAGTATAATCTGTGTTTGTAATTAAGACGCATCATTTATAAAACACCACATAATGAAGCCTTAATATTAAGGCTATATTAAAAATCATAAATATCATCACTTTTCTTAAATAGAGCAAATAATAAAAATGGTTCTATAATAAATGTTGGAGTCACCTTAATTTTTTCACCTCAACATTTATTGTAGAACCTTTTTTACAGACCCTTATGTTAAATAAGGAAGTATTGTTTTTAACAATTTTTTATATAATTCTAGTTCTGCTGGAGAACATTTTTTTAATAAATCTAATATTTCTTTAAAATCTATTTCGTATTTTCCATATGAACCATAAGATTCAATTATATATTCGTTATTTATTATTTCATCACCAAAGATAAGGTAGTCTAGTGAAATATGTAGATGTTTGGCCATATTTACCATAGTAGGCAAACTCATCTGTCTTTCTCCTCGTTCCAATTGTCCTATATAGTAATCAGAAAGATTCATTAATTCAGCAAATTCTTCCCTTGAGAGATCTAGTTTTTCTCTTTCATTTCGAATTCTTTGACCAATTGCTTCATTATTTATTTCATTTTTCATTTAATCACTCCTAATCTTACTTTATACTTTAACGGATTTTAAAAGATATTTTAATTTGCATATAGCTTATATATAATATTTGCTTATAGCTGTTTTTTAATATAAAATTATAATTGTATTTAGAATAATTGGAGGTAACTAACAGTTACAATGTTGACAGCCTCCCATGTTCATAAAGAGCATGGAGTGATAC
>NZ_WSFU01000110.1 GCF_016820635.1 Anaeromonas gelatinilytica
ACCGTCGAAGGGAAACTAGGTTTCCCTAGCGAAGCGGATACGCTTTTTATCCGCATTTTTTATTGAAAAATATGGAGGTGATATTGATGTGAAGAAATTATGAATTTAAAAATCAGAGTAAGTTTAATAAATTAGAGGAGAGTGTTTTTATGAACTTGAAAAAATTTGTATTAAATTCATTGTTACTTGGAATAGGAGCTCTTTTACATCAGATTACTCCATCTTTAGTACTTGGTATGAAACCAGATTTTTCGTTAGTAATGCTTTTTATAGTAATTTTATTTAATAGTAAGAATTTTAAGATATGTATAATATCAGGTTTGGTTGTAGGAATATTTTCTGCATTAACAACTGGATTCCCAGGAGGACAGATAGCAAATATTATTGATAAATTAGTTACTACAATTGTAATTTTTCTTTTTATTAGATTAATAGGAAGAAGAGTCAAAGAACAAATTCTTATGATTGGAGTTTTGTTTGTAGGTACTCTGATAAGTGGATTAGTATTCTTATTTTTTGCAAGCATTATTGCGGGGCTTCCTTTAAGTTTTTTTGCCTTAGTAGTGTCAATTGTTATGCCTGCAACATTATTGAATACTATAGTAGGTGTTATTTTATATAAAGCTATAAGAACTAGTATGAAACTTAATCCTTATAGTTTTCTATAAGGATTAAGTTTATGAGTTGTATATAAAGTCGAATATTACCTGGGAAATATATAGATTATTGTAGAAAAATATTCGATGTTAAAATGAATATAGAATATTTATAAGGGTATTTTAAATATAATGATGTAATAGATTGTATTAATAATAGCATGATTTTTAAGGAGGTATAATATTTGAGTTCAGAACTATGGTATAAAAAAAGACCTGAGGAAGTAATGGATGAATTAAAAGTTGATTCTAACAAAGGACTTTCAAAAGAAGAAGTTGAGGAAAGAAAAGAAAAGTATGGTTTAAATGAATTGGAGGGACAAGAAAGGATAACATTATTTCAAAGATTTATAAATCAGTTTAAAGATTTTATGGTCATAATTCTTATAGTAGCAGCTATAGTTTCTGGATTTTTAGGAGAATTTAAAGATGCGATTATAATAACCGCAATAATATTATTAAACGCAATACTAGGATTAGTACAAGAAAATAAAGCAGAGGAATCTTTAAAGGCATTAAAAAACATGTCAAAACCTATGGCAAAGGTAATAAGAAATGGAAGTATAATTGAAATGAAATCGGAAGAGATAGTTCCCGGAGATATACTTGTATTAGAAGCAGGAGATTATATAGCAGCAGATGGTATACTCATTGAAAGTGCAAGTTTAAAAGTAGAAGAATCGGCTCTTACCGGAGAATCTGTTCCAGTTAATAAGGAATTATCCATACCAGAAGGAGAAGATGTACCTATAGGTGATAGAAAGAATATGGTATATTCTACAAGTTTAGTAACTAATGGGAGAGGCAAAGTAATTGTAACAGAAACAGGCATGAGTACAGAAATTGGTAAGATAGCTAAAATGATAGAATCTCAAGATGATTTACAAACACCTTTACAGAAAAAATTAGAAGAATTAGGTAAATGGTTAGGTGCAATAGCCTTAGTGGTTTGTGGTATTATATTTTTAATTGGATATTTTCAAGGAAGAGAAGTATTTGAAATGTTTATGTTAGCTGTTTCTTTAGCAGTAGCAGCAATTCCTGAAGGTTTACCTGCTATTATTACTATAGTGTTATCTTTAGGTGTTCAACGAATGATAAAAAAACATGCTATTATAAGGAAACTTCCTGCTGTAGAAACATTAGGAACTGCTTCTGTTATATGTTCAGATAAAACAGGGACATTAACTCAAAATAAAATGACAGTAACGAAACTTTATACTTATGATAGATTGATAGATTCTGAAGATTTAAATATTGAGAATAAAGATGAAAAAATGGCAGTTATGACAGGTTTAATGTGTAATGATGCATCTATAGAAGAGGATAATGGAGAAAAGAAAACGATAGGAGATCCTACTGAAGTAGCTTTAATTGTATTGGGACAAAAAAATGGACTATATAGAAAAGAATTAGAAATGGGAATGCAAAGGGTAAATGAAGTTCCTTTTGATTCAGATAGGAAAATGATGTCTACAATTCATAATATTAATGATAGATATAGAGTATATACTAAAGGAGCTATAGATGTAATTTTAGAAAGATGTAAAGGTATATTAATAGGAGATGAAATAAAGGAAATTACAGAAGTTCAAAAGAAAAAGATAATAGAAGAAAATAAATCAATGGCAGAAAAGGCGTTAAGGATATTAGGATTGGCATATAAAGATATATCAGATATTCCTGAATATATTAATAGTAATACTATAGAAAAAGACTTAATATTTGTTGGAATGAGTGGAATGATTGATCCACCAAGGGAAGAGGTTAAATTATCTGTATCCGAATGTAAGAGAGCAGGGATAAAACCTGTAATGATAACAGGAGATTATAAAATAACTGCTATTTCAATAGCAAAGGAATTAGGAATCTTAGATGATGAAGGTGAAGCAATAGAAGGACAGGAAATAGAAAAAATGACTGATGAGGAATTAGCAGATAATATTGAAAAATATTCAATATATGCTAGAGTGTCTCCTGAACATAAAGTAAAAATTGTAAAGGCATGGCAGAGTCACGATAAGGTTGTAGCAATGACTGGGGATGGAGTTAATGATGCTCCAGCATTAAAAAGAGCTAATATAGGTTGCGCTATGGGTATAACTGGCACAGATGTGTCTAAAGAAGCTTCAGATATGATATTGACGGATGATAATTTTTCTACGATAGTTTCAGCTGTAGAAGAGGGAAGAAGTATATTTGATAATATAAAAAAATCTATACATTATTTATTATCATGTAATGTAGGAGAGATAGTTGCATTATTCATATCTTTAGTTATAGGCTTACCTACACCACTATTGCCAATACATATATTATGGATAAATCTAATAACAGATAGTTTTCCTGCATTAGCATTGGGAGTGGATCCACCCGAAAAAGGAATAATGGATAGAAAACCAAGAGAATCGAAAGAAAGTATATTTGCCCATGGACTAGGTTTAAGCATATTTATTAAAGGTATAGTAATAGGTTTAGTTACAATATTTGCTTTTAATATTGGGAGAAAAACAAGTGTTGAAACGGGAAGAACAATGGCACTTATTACTCTTGCACTATCTCAATTTGCTAATAGTTTTACTGTGAGATCTTTGGATAAAAGTATATTTAAAACAGGATTGTTTACTAATAAGTATTTGATAGGAGCTATATTATTGTCAGGAATATTGTTGTTTAGTGTAGTATTTATTCCACCGTTAAGAGAGATATTTGAGTTGGCAAATTTAAATGGAACTCATTGGATGTATGTAATATTATTGCCTTTAGTTTCAATGACAATTTCTGAAGTCATTAAAAAAATAAGAAATTAAATTATAAAATTTCTAAAATACCCCTAAAAATATGTATTTATATATGTATTATATAGTAGAGAAAGATAATACATATTAGGAGGAGAAAAAATGAAAAAAGTAAAAGTATTAGTGGGAATTATGGTTTTATTTATGGTATTTAGTAATGGAGCATTTGCATTACGAGATGAAAATACTATTGTACCAAAAGAGGAAGAAGAATTAACAGATGATTTAATTATTGAAGAAGAGACAGAAAATTTGAATGATGAATTAATTGAGGATGAAATAACAGAAGAGGACATTGAAGAAGTAGATGAAACTAGTTTAAAAGATAGGTTTTTATATCAATTTGAGAAATTAGTTGATAGTTTAAGAGCTTCTTTAACTTTTGATGAAGAGAAGAAATTAGAGTTATTACAAGAGGTAGCCGAAAAAAGATTACTTGATAGTGAAACATTATTAGAAGATGGAAAGTTTAATTTATCTGAAGATGCATTATCAGATTTTGAAGCAAAAATAGATGAATTAAATTCGCTTATATCCGATATAGAGAATGAAGATATTATAGATGAAGATATTGAAGACAAAAATGTTGAAGATGAAGATGTTGAAGATAAAGACGTTGAAGACGAAGATACAGATAATGTATCTGTAAAAGAAGCTGTACATAATATGGTAGCTAAACGACATGAATTAAATGATGCAAGAAAAAGCTATGTGCATGCAAAAGTTCTTCTTAAAAAACTTCAAAAACATGGTTCTGAGGAATTAATAGCGATAGCGGAATCTTTAGTAGAGGAATCAAAATCAGCTTATGATTTAGCTAGAGAAGAATTTACTACAGCATTTACAGAAATGAAAACTGTAGTAGCTTCAAATGAAGATGTAGAAGATAAAGATGTTGAAGATGAAGATATTAAAGATGAAGATATAGATGATGATGAAAAAATAGAAGATGAAGATATAGATGATGAGTCAAATAGTGAAGAAGAGGAAAAAGTAGCAGAAGAAAAAGGAGAAGAGGCTAAGAAAGCAGCAGAAAAGGTAAAGGAAGAAGCTAAAAAGCAAAAAGAAGAAGAGAAAAAGATAGAAAAAGAAATAAAGAAAGAAGAAAAGAAAATAGAAAAAGAAGTGAAAGAGGAAGTTAAGAAAGAAAAAGAAGAAGAGAAAAAAATAGCAGAAGAAAAAAGAGAAGAGGCTAAGAAAGCAGCAGAAAAGGCAAGAGAAGAAGCTAAAAAGCAAAAAGAAGAAGAGAAGAAAGTAGAAAAAAATAACAATAAAAAGAAAAATTAATTATATAGAATAGAGCTCCAGTTATTAGTAAAAAGATTGCCGTTTACGGCAATCTTTTTTATTTTAAAAGTTAACCCAATCAAAATTTAATAATGTTAAAAAACTTTAATTGAAGTTTAAATACAATGAGAGATAGGACTGTAGAACTAAAGTTACAAAAAGCCTGAAGAATTTTAAAAATTTGACAAAAATACATTAATAATATGGTAAAGTATAGATAAAGAATGATTAGTTTTATGTTTTTTCGATAAGGGGTTGAACTTTATTATATTATTATTGTTAGGAGGAGTATAATGGATGATTCTGTTTTTCTTATAAAAGTTTCTAATGATGAAGAAGTTGAAAGAATAGAAGAAATATTAAATGAAAATGATATAATTGTATATCGGAAATATAAGGAAACAGGAGATTATCTAAAAATACATACAGCTATGACCGTATATGGTGTAGAATTATATGTAAGTAAGAAAGATTTAAATAAATCTAAAAAGTTATTGAATATGGATAAAGATATTAATAAGAATGATATAGGAAAAAAGACAAGCAAGAGGATGAATATAAAAAAGTTAATTCCTTTTTTAAATAGATAATTTTTAAATTAAGATAAAATTACTTTCTTAATGAAAAGAGATGTTTAAACATCTCTTTTTTTTGATAAAAAATAATTTAAAACTTGAAATTTCCATGAATTTTTATGCAGAATATGATAGAATATACGTAAATGAGTTTAAACCTATATATTTAATGATATTAGGGAAGCTTATTTTATTAATATTCTTTTAATAGGGTATTATAATAAGAAAACTTATGAAAAATTTTTTATGATACATAAAGTACTTATTATATAGGCTAATATAATAAGTATATTAGGTTTGTATCAATATTTAATTAATTATCATTAAAAATTGGGAGGGTAAGTTATGAGTAGAATAGTTATAGCTTTAGGTGGTAATGCATTAGGCAAAACACCAGAGGAACAACTTAATCTTGTAAAAAACACTGCAAAACCTATTGTAGATCTTATTGAAGAAGGCAATGAAGTGGTAATTGCCCATGGTAATGGTCCACAAGTTGGTATGATCAATTTAGCAATGGAGGTAGCTTCTAATACAGAATCGGCTGTACCATCTATGCCATTCCCTGAATGTGGAGCTATGAGTCAAGGATATATTGGATATCACCTACAAAATGCTATTGGTGAAGAATTAAAGAAAAGAAATATAGAAAAACCAGTAGCTACAATAGTTACACAAGTTGTAGTAGATAAGGATGATCAAGCATTCAAAAACCCATCTAAACCAATAGGTAGCTTCTATACGAAGGAAGAAGCAAAGGAACTTAATGAAGAAAAAGGGTATTACATGATAGAGGATTCTGGTAGAGGATATAGAAGAGTAGTACCTTCTCCAAAACCTGTTGATGTAGTTGAAAAGGAAACTGTAAAGGCTTTAGTAAAAAAAGGTCAAATAGTTATAACTGTTGGTGGTGGTGGAATACCAGTAGTTAAAGAAGAAAATTCTTTAAAAGGAGTACCAGCAGTGATTGATAAGGATTTTGCTAGTGAAAAGATGGCTGAAATATTAGATGCTGACTATTTATTTATATTAACTGCAGTAGACAGGGTATCAATTAACTTTGGAAAACCTGATCAGTTAGATATAGAAGAAATGTCAGTTGAAGAAGCAAAGAAATATATAGAAGAGAATCACTTTGCACCAGGAAGTATGCTTCCAAAAGTTGAAGCTGCTATTAAATTTGCAGATTCAAAAATTGGAAGAAATACAATTATTGCATCTCTTGAGAAAGCTAAGGATGCATTAGCTGGTAAAAGTGGAACTAAGGTATATAAGTCTGAAAAATAATTAAAAAACTTCTTGTAGAAATACAAGAAGTTTTTTAATTTATGCTATATAATATAATAATAGATCATAGAGAAAAAGAGGAATGATTATATTAATGAAAAAGAATAAGTTAATAATGTATTTGACATTTATTATTGTTATTATAGGATTTTATATTTTAAATAAAAATGGAATAAGAAGAGCTGATATAAATGTCGAAAACATACAGAAACTTGTAGATAGTTTGGGGACTTTAGGAATTTTAATATATATATTATTAAACTGTATAAGACCCTTTCTTCTAATACCAACGACTGTTTTTTTTATATCAGGTGGTATAGTTTTTGGATTTATAGAGGGAAGTATATATACTTTTTTAGGAATAATAATATCTTCTACTTTGTCTTTTAAAGTTTCAAGGATATTTCAGAATAGGTTTAGAAGAGTTTTAGAAATATTAAAACTTGAAAAATATATATATAAAATAAAAGATATTGATGATAATAGAATAATAAAGAGATTATTTTTTATGAGAATAACTCCGGCCTTTCCTTTTGATCCTATTAGTTTTGGAGCAGGGGTATGTAATATAGATTATAATGATTTTATATTAGGAACTATTCTTGGGGTGTTGCCTAAAATATTATTTTATTCTTTTATGGGTTCATATTTAGATTATATTATATAAATTTAATAAGGCAGTAAGTATTAATTTTAAAATTAATACTTACTGCCTTATTAAGATAAAAGTCATATAACCTATATATGATAATGATAGAAACATTCCTTCAAACCTATTAGTTCTTTTTCCTGTTGTAGCAAATAAATAAGTGATCGCTGTAGCAACCAAGAGGTATAACATATCAAAAAATACTTTGCTTTCAATAGGTAAAGGTTTAATAACAGAGGTTATACCTAAAATAAATACAATATTAAACATATTTGAGCCTATGGCATTACCAACTGCAATATCACTTTCACCTTTAAATGCTGCGACAATAGATGTTACTAATTCAGGTAAAGATGTACCTATAGATACAAGAGTAAGTCCTACTAAAGTTTCACTCATACCTAGTGAAAGAGCAATAGAGGTACTTGAAGAAACTACCCATTTTGAACCTAAAAGTATTCCGGTCATACCTAAGGCTATAAAAAGTATACTTTTAGTTAAAGTTTTTTCTTTTATTTCTTCGGTTTCAATTAAAGTATTGTTTTCATTTTTATCATTAGATGAGAGTGCCATTTCTACAAGATAATATATAAAAACTAGAAATACTGCCAGTAATACAATTCCATCTCCTCTGGATAATACGTTTATATCAGAACCTTGCAAAACTACATCATAACTAAGAATAAAAGCCATACTTGAAGCTAATAAAAGAAAAGGAAATTCTTTTAAAATTGTTTTGATTTTTATTCTTACTGGTTTTATTGTAGCTGCTGACCCGATAACTAACAGTGTATTAAATATATTAGATCCAATTATATTACCTACCGCAATTCCATCGGAACCAGCGATAGAGGCCTTTATGCTTACGGCAGCTTCTGGGGCACTCGTACCAAATGCAACTATTGTAAGACCTATAAGTATTGAAGGTAGTCCAAATTTTTTAGCTATAGAAGAAGCCCCTTCAACAAAAAAGTCAGCACCTTTAATTAATGCTATGAATCCTATAAATAATATTAGATAATCCAACAATGTCACCCCTTATAATAACTAATTCTTTTATAATTTTATCATATAAATATTAATATATCTATTATTTGATTTTATAATTGAATTTATATGTAGAACAAAAAATAGATTAGGGAATTCCCTGATCTATTTTTTGCTTCCTAATTCTATTATCTTACCTATTTTAGACATTATATAGTGATATCCTTTGGGACTATGGGGTATCGTACAATTTGTACAGTCTTTTAAACCATCTTTGTATGTAAAATTTCCTCCACAATCTTCTTTTAATGCATATAAAGGACAATAACAAAATAAACAATTGAAATTACTAGTATCTTTTACATCATGACAAGGAAAATATTCACATGTCTTGTGTTGAAAAAATTTAAAATTCTCACTCATTTAAATGCCCCCTTTAGTTTGATATTCTTCAATTATAACATAAAAGGAAAGAACATCTCCATTGCTTTTTAGAGATGTTCTTTTCTATATTGGGGTAAAATTATTTGATTTTGGTGGAATCACATCCTTTTTATATTGTTATTATATATATACCATGAATATTAATGATTAAGCATAAAATATTAAAAAAAATTAATTATTTTCTGAGTTGTATTGTATCTATTTGAAGAATAGATATTGACTTTTATTTTTTTTAATGTATAATGTAATTTGTTGGAGAAGGTTTAAAAATAATAAACCAATGGTATACCCATTGGTCTTTTTCATATGTATGTATAATGTCAAAATTAATCTTTTGGCAATAATATATTTTATGATATAATTAAGTGGTTAATATAAATAGGATATTATAATTATAAACCCTTTAAATAAGATTGCATCGGGGTATAAATATAGATATCATTTTTTTAAGGAGGAACAATAATGAATTCAACATTAGAAAAGAAAGAAAATAATAAAGTTACTTTGAAATTTGAAGTAGACCATAAAAAATTTGAAGAGGCAGTTCAGAAAGCGTACTTAAAGAACAGAGGAAAGTTTAATGTTCCTGGTTTTAGAAAAGGAAAGGTTCCTAAAAAAATTATAGAATCAAGGTATGGAGAGGGAGTTTTTTATGAAGACGCTATAAACATTGTACTTCCTGATGCATATGAATATGCTATAGAAGAGAATGATTTAGAGCCTATGGATAGACCAGACATAGATATTGAAAAACTAGAAAAGGGCGAAAATGTAGTTTTTACAGCGGAAGTTACAGTTAAGCCGGAAGTTAAATTAGGCGACTATAAAAGAATAGAAATAGAAAAAGTTGAGTATAATGTATCAGATGAAGATGTTGAGAATGAATTAAAGACTATGCAAGATAGAAATTCTAGACTTATAGAAGTAGAAGATAGATCAGTAGAAGAAGGAGATACTGTAGTAATTGACTATGCTGGATATGTTGATGAAGAGCAGTTTGAAGGTGGAACTGCAGAAAATCAATCTTTAGAAATTGGTTCAGGACAGTTCATACCAGGTTTTGAAGAACAATTAATAGGAAAGAATAAGGATGAAAAAGTAGAAGTGAATGTGACTTTTCCTGAAGATTATCAAGCAGAAGAGTTAAAGGGAAAAGAAGCGAAGTTTGACGTAACAATTCATGAAATCAAAGAGAAGGAATTACCAGAACTTGATGATGAATTTGCAAAAGATGTTAGTGAATTTGATACATTAGAAGAATTAAAGAAAGATATAAAGGAAAAACTAGAAACTGAAGCTAAAAATAAAGAAAAATTTGAATTAGAAAATAAAATTATTGAAAAAGTAATAGAAAATGCAGAAATGGATATTCCAGAAGTAATGATTGATGTTAAAATGGATAATGAAATAAGAAATCTAGATTATAAATTGAGACAACAGGGTTTAGATTTAGATAAATATTTAGAATTAACAAATACTAAAGTTGAAGATTTAAAAGAACAATTAAAACCAAATGCAGAAAAAATGGTTCAAAGTGATTTAGTATTAGAAGCTGTGGGTAAAGAAGAAAATATTCAGGTATCAGATGAAGATGTTGATAATGAACTTAAGAAATATGCTGAACAATATAATCAAGATGTAGATAAGTTTAGAAAGAATCTAAGAGAAGAAGATTTAGAATCTATTAAAATGGGTATAATTAAAACTAAGACTGTAGAGTTCTTAGTAGAAAATGTAAAATTATCATAATTAAATAATATTATTATACCAGGAGGGATTTATTATGGCGTTAGTACCTATGGTTGTAGAACAAACTAATAGAGGAGAAAGATCTTATGATATATATTCTAGGTTATTAAAGGAAAGAATAATATTTATAAGTGATCAAATAAATGATGTAACAGCAAGTTTAGTTGTAGCTCAAATGCTATTTTTAGAAGCAGAAGATCCAGATAAGGATATTCAACTTTATATTAATAGTCCTGGAGGTTCAATTACTTCTGGGTTTGCAATTTATGATACAATGCAATATATTAAGCCTGATGTATCAACAATATGTGTTGGTATGTGTGCAAGCATGGGAGCATTCTTATTAGCTGCAGGTGAAAAAGGTAAAAGATATGCATTACCAAATTCTGAAGTGATGATTCATCAGCCATTAGGAGGAACACAGGGTCAAGCAGCAGACATTAAAATACATGCAGAAAGAATCATAAAAATGAGAGATAAATTAAATCAAATATTAGCAGATAGGACAGGACAGTCAATAGACAGAATATCACGAGATACAGATAGAGATAATTTTATGTCTGCTGAAGAGGCGAAAGAATATGGTTTAATTGATGAGGTTATCAGTTCTAAGAAATAACTTTTGAGAGAGGTGTCTTAATGGCAAGGTTCGAAGATAAACAACTTAAATGTTCCTTTTGTGGGAAATCTCAAGACCAAGTAAGAAGATTAATAGCTGGGCCAAATGTATATATTTGTGATGAATGTATAGAATTGTGCCAAGAAATTATAGAGGAAGAATTTGAAGACACAGAAAATTTTGAGATGGAAGAATTACCAAAACCATCAGAAATAAATGACATTTTAAATGATTATGTTATTCAGCAGGATAGATCAAAGAGAGCTTTATCTGTGGCAGTATATAATCATTATAAAAGAATTAATAATAAAAAGACCAATGAAGATATAGAGCTTCAAAAGAGTAATATATTGATGCTTGGTCCTACAGGAGCTGGTAAAACTTTATTAGCTCAAACACTAGCAAAAATATTGAAAGTTCCTTTTGCTATTGCTGATGCTACAAGTCTTACAGAAGCGGGATATGTAGGTGAAGATGTTGAAAATATTTTGTTGAAACTTATCCAAGCAGCAGATTATGATGTAGAAAAAGCTGAAAAAGGTATTATCTATATAGATGAGATTGATAAGATTGCTAAAAAATCTGATAATCCGTCTATTACTAGAGATGTAAGTGGTGAAGGAGTACAACAGGCATTATTAAAAATTCTTGAAGGGACAGTAGCTAGTGTTCCACCTCAAGGAGGAAGAAAACATCCTCATCAAGAATTTATTCAGATAGATACTACTAATATCTTGTTTATTGTTGCAGGAGCCTTTGATGGTATTGATAAGATTATACAGCAAAGAGTTGGAAAGAAAGCAATGGGATTCGGCGCTGATATCCAAAGTAAAAAGATTGAAGACATTGGCGAAATTCTTAAATTAATTCAACCAGAAGATCTGCTTAAATATGGATTGATTCCTGAATTTATTGGGAGAGTTCCAGTGGTGGTATCTTTAAATGAGTTGGATAGAGAGGCTTTAGTCGATATATTAACTAAACCTAAAAATGCTTTGGTTAAACAATATAAAGAATTATTCGATATGGATGGTGTAGAGCTAGAATTTGATGAAGAAGCTCTAAAATTAGTAGCTGAAAAAGCTATAGAAAGAAAAACAGGAGCTAGAGGTTTAAGAGGAATTCTAGAAGATATTATGCTAAATATAATGTATGATATACCATCTAGAGATGACATTGAAAAATGTCTTATAACAAAAGATACTGTTGAAAATAAAGCTGAGCCAACCTTAGTGCTTTCGGAAAAAAGGAAAAATAATTCAGAGAAAGATGAAGAAGAAACAGCTTCTTAAATCTAGAAGCCGAGGGCTATTCCCTCGGCTTTTGATATAGTTAAATATTTTAGGGTATACTATTGAAGTATGTTAATATTATGATTATAATATTAATTACCGGAAATTTTAAAATTTAAATTAAAATAAATGGCTATAATTATATATTTTTCAAACAAAAGAAACAAAGGAGATGATAGGGTGGACAAATATAAGGTGAAGAATAATAAAAGGACGATACCATTAATTCCTTTGAGAGGGCTTTCAATATTTCCTTATATGGTTATACATTTTGATGTAGGTAGGAATAAATCGGTAAATGCATTAGAAGAAGCAATGGTAAATGATTCTATGATTTTTTTGACTTCTCAAAAGGAAGTAAGGATAGATATGCCTACCCCAGATGATTTTTATGAAGTAGGAACAGTATGTAAAATAAAGCAAATGTTAAAACTTCCAGGAGATACAATAAGAGTATTAGTGGAAGGTATAAATAGAGGTAAAATAAGAAATGTTATTCAAGAAGAACCATATTTTGAAGTAGAAATTGAAGAGTATGTATATGATAAGACTATTGATGATGATAAAGAAATAAAAGCTATTATGAGAATGGTAGTAGATAGTTTTGAAGAGTATATAAGTGCAGGGAATAAAGTATCATCAGATGTATTAATATCAATTTCTGAGATAAATGAACCAGGCAGATTAGCTGATGTTATATCTTCATATATTCAATTAGATCAAGAGGACAAACAAAAAATATTAGAGGCATTTAATCCTTATGAGAGATTGGAAATTCTTCATGTTATTTTAAAAGAAGAGATTGAAGTCTTGGAAATAGAAGAAGAAATAAATAATAGAGTAAAAAATCAGATAAATAAGGTTCAAAAAGAATACTATCTTAAGGAACAAATTAAAGCTATACAAAAGGAATTAGGTGAAGATAAGGATTTAGGGGCTGAAGTTGACAAATATATAGAGAAAATAGAAAAGATAGATATGCCTGAAGAAGTAAAAGAAAAATCAAAAAAAGAGGCGGAGAGGCTTAGAAGAATGTCTCCATCTTCAGCAGAAACTGGTATTATAAGAAATTATTTAGAGTGGATAATAGAACTTCCTTGGGATATTGAAACTAAAGATAGACATGATATTAAAAAATCTAGAGATATATTAGATGAAGATCACTATGGGTTAAAGGATGTGAAAGAAAGAATATTAGAATATTTAGCTATACGAAAATTAGCTAAAAATATGAAGGGACCTATCCTATGTTTAGTTGGACCTCCTGGAGTAGGAAAGACATCTATAGCAAAATCTATTGCTAGGGCTTTAAATAGAAAATTTGTAAGAATGTCTCTAGGTGGAGTAAGAGATGAAGCGGAGATAAGAGGACATAGAAGAACATATGTAGGAGCTATTCCTGGTAGAATAGTATCTTCTATGAAAAAAGCAGGTTCTAAAAATCCCGTATTTTTATTTGATGAGATAGATAAATTAAATAGTGATTTTAGAGGAGATCCAGCTTCAGCATTATTAGAGGTATTAGATCCTGAGCAAAATAATACTTTTACAGATCATTTCTTAGAAGCACCTTTTGATTTATCAAAGGTGATGTTTATAACAACTGCTAATTCTTTAAATAGTATACCAAGACCTTTATTAGATAGAATGGAAACCATAAGAATATCAGGATATACAGAGGCAGAGAAGGTAGAGATTGCAAGAAGATATTTAATACCTAAACAGAGAAAGGAACATGGGTTAAAAGAAAATAATATATCTTTATCAGATAATACTATAAGAAAGATAATAAATGATTATACTAGAGAAGCAGGGGTAAGAGATTTAGAAAGAAACATAGCAAATGTTATGAGAAAAGTAGCTAAGAGGATAGTTGAAGATAAGGTTGAGAAAGTAAGAGTAAATACTAGAACTTTATCCAATTATTTAGGAATTGCTAAATTTACTCGTTCAGAAACTGATAGAGAAAATCAAGTAGGTTTAGCAACAGGACTTGCTTGGACTGTAGTAGGAGGAGAGACTCTATCTATTGAAGTAACTCCTATGCCTGGAAAAGGAAAACTTCAATTGACTGGAAAATTAGGGGATGTAATGAAGGAATCTGCAATGACAGGAATAAGTTATATAAGATCAAAAACAGAGGAATTAGGTATAGATGAAGAATTTCATATTAATAGAGATATTCACATTCATGTTCCAGAAGGAGCAATACCAAAGGATGGACCATCAGCTGGTATAACTATGGTAACTGCCGTGGTATCTGCATTAACTAATATTCCTGTTAATGGTGATGTAGCTATGACTGGAGAAATAACTCTAAGGGGAAGAGTGTTACCTATTGGAGGAGTAAAAGAAAAAGTACTTGCTGCTAATCGATTAGGTATTAAGAAAGTATTGTTACCTTGGGATAACAAAAAAGATATGGATGAAATACCTGATAAAGTTAAAAGAAATATTAAATTTGTATTTGTTAAAACTATGGATGAAGTATTAGATCATTCTCTAGTTAAGGAGAAGAAATAATGTTAGTAAAAAAGGCTGAGATAATTATAACAGCTGTAAAGGAACATCAATATCCTCCAGAAGGAATATCAGAAATAGCCCTTGCTGGAAGGTCTAATGTAGGAAAATCATCTTTAATAAATACGCTTATTAATAGAAAGAATTTAGCTAGAACTAGTGGTCAGCCAGGAAAAACACAAACTATAAATTTTTATAATATTAATGATACATTTAGATTCGTTGATCTTCCTGGATATGGATATGCTAAGGTTTCTAGAAAAGAGAGAGAAAAATGGGCAGATATGATTAATAGATATCTTACAAAGAGACAATCTTTGAGAGAAGTGGTATTGTTAGTAGACATAAGACATTCTCCAGGAGAGCATGATAAAATGATGTATGATTGGATTAAATCTATTGGGTTTAGTGGTATAGTAGTAGCCACAAAAGCTGATAAACTATCTAAAAATCAACAGGCTAGACAGATAGCGGTTATATCTAGAGAATTAGGCATAGAGGATAGAAAATTAATAGTTTCTTTTTCTGCTACTAAGAAACAAAATAAAGATAAAGTATGGAATATATTAGATGAAATATTAGACATATAAAAGGGCTTCCTTAGGGAAGCCTTTAATTAATAATATATAATTATTCTGCTGGTTCAAACATATCCTTTGAGGCACCACAAACTGGACATACCCAATCATCTGGAATATCTTCAAATGCAGTACCTGGATCAATTCCTCCATCTGGATCTCCTTCTGCTGGATCATAAATCCAACCACATGGTATACATACATACTTTTGCATTATAAAAACTCCTTTCATATAAATTATTTATGTAACTAATCTTAATATTACCCACATTTTTAAGCATTTAAACATTAAAATTATGATTATATTATATGTGTTTTTAGATAAAAATAATTATAAGAGATTATTCACTGTTTTAAGGGGTAAATAATGAGTAGAAATAAAACGGAATGGTGTGATGACGTTGAATTATATCATTGAAAAATCACTAATGAGTGATTTGCTTTATATCAAAGATGATTTGGAATTTATTGAACAGAAGCTTCAATCAATATTGCCTAATTCATTATTATTTGATGTAAGGCTTATATTAGATGAGCTTATTTGTAATAGTGTAGTACATGGCAATAGTGAAAATAAGAAAAAGCATGTTAAGCTTTTCATAGAAGTATGCGAAAATTATCTAAAGATAGAGATAAAGGATGAAGGAGAAGGATTTGTATATAATAGAGAAGATTATGATCCTACTTCTTTAAGTACAGGAGGAAGAGGACTCAGAATAGTTGATGGATTAACTGATGAATTTTATGTTAAAGATAATAGAGTAATAGCTATAAGATATCTATAACTCTCCAAAGGAGAGTTTTTGTTTTGCAATTAAATGAATAGTAAATTCTTCTTTAATAAATAATATAAGAGAATAAATTAAAGGAGATGGTGTATTTGAATAATAAATTATCAAAAGAAGAATTAGTAAGGGAAATTCATGATGTATTAAATGAGCACAGATCTGGTACTTTGGCTACAGTATTAGAAAATTATCCAAGGAGTAGTCCTGTCATATATTTTACAGGAAATGATATGGATATATATATTCTATCTGCAGGCGGAGATAAATTTAAAGCTATAGAAAATAATAATAATGTATGTTTTTTGGTAAATACCGAATATATAGATTATAAAAGAATAAAGGGAGCACAGGTATTTGGTAAAGCTACAACAAGTGTTAATGATAGTAGCATTATAGAGGAAGCAAAAAAATATATATTTGATAAACATTTATTAGAACAACATAATGATATAAAGATAATTAAAATAATACCAGAAGAAATAGTATATCTTGATTCCTTGGAAGAAGGGAATAGAACAAAACAAGTATTAAAGAATGGAGAAGTTCAAATAAAGGAAGATGAATTTTAATACAGATGTTTAACATCTGTATTTTTTTGTTTATTTTAGATTAATAATATATTATACTAGGACTTAAGATAGTTGAAAGTGAGGAATATAAACATGGGAAGAAAGAAGAAAAAAGAGTTTGAAGTTAGAATAGATAAGACGCAATTTCCTAATAAAGGTATAGGAGAATATAATGGCAAAAAGGTAATAATAAAGGATGCTTTGGCAGGTCAGAAGGTAAAGGCTAGAGTTAAAAAGGAAAGAAAAAATAAAATAGAGGGAAATCTTTTAGAAGTACTAGAACGTCATGAGAGAGAGATAGAACCAAGATGTATACACTTTTGGGATTGTGGAGGATGTAAATATCAAAACCTTAGCTATGAAGATCAATTAAAGATGAAAAAAGATCAAGTATTAGAATTGCTAGAAAAAGCAGATATAAGAGACTTTGAATTTGAAGGAATAGAAAGAAGTCCAAAGATATGGGAATATAGAAATAAGATGGAGTTTACATTTGGAGATGAGTACAAGGATGGACCGTTATCCTTGGGGATGCACCAAAAAGGTAAATTCTATGAGATCCTATCAGTACCCTATTGTCAAATAGTAGATGAGGATTTTACAGATATTTTATCTACAGTTTTAGATTATTTTAAAGAAAAAGATATACCTTTTTATCATAAAATGAGACATGAGGGAGTACTAAGACATCTAGTAGTTAGAAAAACAGCTAATACTGGAGAGATATTAGTGAATCTTGTAACTAGCTCTCAAATGAAATTGGAACTAGAAGAATTAGTAGAGAGACTTAAAAAAATACAATATATAGGAAAATTTAAAGGATTTCTACATACAATAAATGATAATTTAGCAGATGCAGTACAAAGTGACGAGACTAGTGTTTTATATGGAGAGAATTATATAACTGAAGAATTATTAGAACTTAATTTCAATATATCTGCTTTTTCATTTTTTCAAACAAATTCTTTAGGAGCAGAAAGACTTTATGAAATAGTTAGGGAGTATGCAGGGGATACAGATAATAAAACAGTATTTGATCTATATTGTGGTACAGGAACAATAGCTCAAATAATGGCTCCAGTAGCTAAAACGGTGGTAGGAATAGAATTAGTGGAAGAGGCTGTGGAAAAGGCCAGAGATAATGCGATATTAAATAACTTAGATAATTGTGAATTTATAGCAGGGGATGTATTAGTGGAAGTAGATAATCTTAAAGGATCTCCAGAT
The DNA here is from genome assembly GCF_016820635.1 of Anaeromonas gelatinilytica. Taxonomy (GTDB): domain Bacteria; phylum Bacillota; class Clostridia; order Tissierellales; family SIT17; genus Anaeromonas; species Anaeromonas gelatinilytica. The sequence goes on from NZ_WSFU01000110.1 coordinate 18,026, forward strand.
TTAATAATACTGGATCCACCAAGAAATGGAATACACAAAAAGGCAATAAAGAAAATAGCAGATTTTAATGCTTCAAGATTAGTATATGTATCCTGTAAGCCTACATCTTTAGCGGAGGATTTACAGGAGTTTAAAGCATTGGGGTATGAAGTGAAAAAAGTGAAATGTATGGATATGTTTCCACATACGCCACATGTGGAGTGCGTGACAATACTATATCGTCAAAACTCCTAATAATCAAGGAATTTACACACTTCTGCGATTATTGTACCTTTAGTACTGGTATAGCAAATTTCAGAAATAAGAAATTTAATAGAGAAATTAAAGTGCGTATCGCTATAAAAATAGGTACTGAGTAGATATGTCCAGTCAGTACTGAACTAAGGTAGGGTGTGAGTGAATATATGATTGTTTTTGTTTGGATTACCTTTTAAATAAAAATTGGAGAAAAAATCAATACCTTAAAAGATAAAAGAATAAAATCTCCAATAAAAGTTTCAACA
>NZ_WSFU01000067.1 GCF_016820635.1 Anaeromonas gelatinilytica
AGAGTAGAAATCATTACAAATCTCTACTCTGAAAAAAGTCTAACTTTTTGGGGTCACCTTAAAATTATAGTTATTTTTTTTGATATATAGTGAATATAGTTTTGGTATAGTTTGAAATTTTTGAAAATTAGAAAAAGCACAATTATTCAAAAAATATCTTGACATATTAACAGGTTGCTTGTATTATATGAATAGAGAACCTATGAAAATGAAGTGGCTCTAAACATATTATACGAGAGGAGGTAATGTTGTGGATAATGAAAAAGAAGTATTAGAACTTGAAGAATTTATAATTGAAGAAGAAGAAGAAAAGATAATAGCTGTATCTATGCTAAGCACATCTTAATTAGATTGTTGTTATGTATTATCTATTTAGGAGAACTATAATTAGTTCTCCTAAATAGATAAATAAAAAAAGGTGGTATTAATGCATGATAGTTTTAATAAATGCTCCGCAATGGACATCTAATATGCCTCCTATTGCATTACCAGTATTAGCAGGTTATATAAGGAATCAAAATATTGATTGTAATATGTTAGATATAAACATATTATTTTATGACAAAATTCTTTCTAAGGATATTTTGAATAATTGTATTACTGAGATCAATAAAACAAGATATTCTAGTCTATCTGACAAAGAAAAAAATACTTTATTAGTATCTAACTTCACAATTGAGAATATTGAAAATGCAAAATCTATACTAAATGATAGAAATGCAGTATTTGATAAAAATAAATACTTATTTGCTGAAAGAATAATTTGTAATGCTTACGAAATTTTTAGTATATACACATCACCTATTTCAATTCATAACAACAGTATGAATTTTGATAAAGAATTTAAAGAGTTTGATCAAATACTTGAATATATAGAAGATTGTGAAGCAGTTAAAATCCTAGAAGGATACTACGAAGATATTATTACATGCGAATTAGATACAAAAGTTAGATTAGTAGGATTTTCTATTAATAATATAGCACAATTAATTAATTCTATTATAATATCTAAATTAATTAAAAGGAAATACAACGTTCACATTACTTTTGGAGGAGCTTTTTTATCCGCGAATAGTTCAGAATTAATAAAATGGAATAAATTATTTGATATTATAGACTCTATAATTTTATATGATGGAGAACATGCTCTAGTATCTTTATACAATAAAATAATTAATAATGAAGATTACTCATCAAACTTAAATACTATAATAAAAAATGATAATAAAATTATACAAAGTCCAAATTTAATAGTGGAAAGTCTAGATGATTTACCTTCTCCAGATTACGATGGTCTACCTATGGAAAAGTATTTATCTCCAGAGTTATTAATTTCACTTCCAGTATCTAGAGGTTGTTATGGTAATTGTAGTTTTTGTGGATATAAAAACAACTATTCAGCAAAATGGAGAGAAGAGTCTGTGGATATTGCTATCAAGAAAATAAAAGCGTTGAAACAAAAATATAATTCAAGGTATTTCTTTTTTTCGGTTGCAACAATGTCACCTAAAATGGCAAGGGAATTATCTAGCCAAATTATTGAAGAAAATTTAAATATAATATGGTCAACGGGTATTAGAATGGAAAAAGGTTTTGATAAAGAAACAATACAACTTATGTCTGAATCAGGATGTATGAGAGTTGATATAGGTGTAGAATCATCAAATCAACGTGTTTTAAACATGATGAACAAGTTTACCAAAATAGGTCATTATGATGAAATAATGAATAATATGCAATTATATGGTATTTTGCCTTATATATATATAATACGTGATTTCCCGACTGAAACAATTAAAGAATGGAACGATACACTTATCTTTCTAAATAAATGGAAAGATAGTATATTGGGATTTGCATATTATGATTTTATATTAAATTGCAATACTGATGTAATGGAAAAACCTAATGACTTTAATATAGTGATTATCGATAAATATGATAATGATAAAGCATGCTATATAAATAATGTTGCTTTTAAGGTAAATGGAGATGAGAAAAAAATACATAGAGAATATAAAGATAAATTAACTAAAGAATTCTTATTTAACCTAAGCTCTTTTGATATACTTGAAAATAATGTATTGAATAAGGCATACCATAAATTTTTAATTGGACAATATATACAAATTGAAGAAAATAGATATTTCAATGAAGAAAATAAGATTAGAGTTTCATTAAACTGTTCATATAATATAGGTAAAAATATAGATGTTATAAAATCAGGTAAAAATTATATATTGTTGAATTGTGAAACTGCAAAAAGGATTACTGTAACTAGTGTATTGTATTCAATAATTACTAGTGGTATTAATATAAAAGAAAATTTTAATATGACTAATGAAGTTGAAGAGAAGCTTTTTAAAAGTCTAAATATATTATTTAATGATGAATATATATATATTAAATAAAGAAAGCAGGATTGATGTATATGAAAGTATATAAGTATAAGGATAATAATACTAATTTTTTTAGAAGTTATAATAAAATACACCTGTCTTGTGGTAAATCATTCTTTAACTTTAGTTATGACGAACATCTATATAAGTTATTAAAGCTTATCAAATTTGGGTTTAGATTTCCAGAGGATTTTGAAAAAAATGAATTAAATGTAGATAATATTAAGAAATACTTGTATCATTTAGAAAATGTGAACATCGTAAACGTTTTTAAAACAGTTGCAATTATTGGAAAAAATGAAATTACATCGTCTTTAACTACTGAGTTATCAAAAAACTATTATGTTTCTAATTTAGAAGATATAGAAGATTTAGATAGATTAAAAAAATACGATTTAATAATATTTGTACAAAATAGTAACGTAAGTCCTCTCTATATACAAATAAATTCACTTTGTTTTAGATTAGAGATAGCAGTGTTGAATATAATTCCAAATGAAGATAACTTGTATGTAGGGCCATTAATTCGACCAAATAAATCTGCGTGTTTTGACTGTTTTAGTAAAAGGAAAATGATTAATAATCTTAATTTTCATATAGAAAATGCAAAAATTTATTATGCAGAAAATGGCAAAGAGTATGATAATAATATTATGACAGCATATTTTGATGGGTCTATGACTAAAAGTTTGATAAAGCTAGTGAATGAATATATTTCAATAATATTTAATAAAAATTTTGATTCTAATAAAAATAGCTTAAAAAATTATATCTATAAGGTAGATAAAAATGGAGACTATAAAAAGTTATACTACTACAAGACTCCTAACTGTAACTGTATCGAAGGCGTAGATAATTATATAGAAAATAAAATAACTAGCAGAGAAAAAACATTTGAGATTGAACAGACATTTATAAATTCTGAAGTTGGTATATTTAGAAAAATTCATAATGTAAGAGAGAGATTAAATAAGGATAATTTGTATTATTATACAATTGAAATACCAGATATATATAGCATAATGAATAAATCTAAACATTATTTAGAGAGATATTCATACGCAATAGCAGGGGGAGTGTCTATAAATGAAAATGCTGCATTAGGGAAAGCTATAGGTGAAGCAATGGAAAGGTATTCTTTAGCTTGTTACAATAAAAAAGATTTAATAAAAGATACTATAAACAATTTGAGAGGTAGAGGAAAAAAAGTAATCAACAATTTGAAATTATATTCTGATAATCAGTTTAAAAGAGACAATTTAAGATATAAAAAAATAGATGAGAATACTGATTATTATTGGACCGATGTAATTAATTATAAAGATAAGTCTAAATATTTTGCTCCTGCAAGTTTTATTTATTCTCATTATGATAGAATTAATGATACTAACTGCATTGGAAGATATTCCACTTCTGGTGCAGCATGTGGAATTACGGAAATGGATGCTATATACTCTGGAATTTTAGAATTAATTGAAAGAGATGCAACTACGATAACATGGTTAAATAAGCTAAATCCCCAAAAAATCAATTTAAAAGGACATTGTAGCGATGAAATTAATAAGTTGTTGTCCGTGTTGAAGGACGAAAATATTGAAGTACATTTATTTGATATCACATTAGATATAGATATACCTGTAGTACTTGGAGTTGGAATAAGAAAAGACAATGAAAAGTTGCCAATGGCGTTGATAGGCGCAGGGTGTAGACTAAATCCTTTGGATGCTACCATAAGAGCATTAGAGGAATTGGTTCAAGGTATAAGTCTAGGATGTTTTTGCAGTGATATAGAAAGTTTTTCTCCAGGAAATGAATTTGAAAATATAGTATCATTTGCAGACAGAGTAAGACTATTTGCTTTAAAGTCTAGTATACATGAATTAGATTTTTTACTTAATCAGATAGATGAGAAAAATATTAATGAGATAAAAACACTAGATACAGGGAATATTGAAGAAAATATTCAAATTTGTGTGGATAAATTAGATGCACAGAATATTGAAGTATTTTATAAGAATATTACACCGAGTGATATAAAAACTATAGGTTTTGAAGTTGTTAAGGTGATAATTCCGAAGTTAAATCAAATTGATGCAAATTACAGTGAAAGATTCCTGGGATGTGATAGAATTTATAATGTACCTGTAAAACTTGGATATAAAGAAAAGGAAGAAAGAAGTTTAAATAAATTTCCTCATCCTTTCCCATAGCATATACTAGTTAGTTTCACAATCTATACAAATCTAAAAGTAATATCTTTAGATGAATTGTTTTATCACAAGCAATTCATAAGAATCATATAAGTGTAGGTTAGAAGTAAGGCCATTACTTAAAAGATTTAAAATGATAGTATAAAATATCTTGTGTAAATAAAAATAGAAAAGTCACTCATATGCAGGTATAATGTAAAGTAATCAAACAAAACATTTACCAAGGAGAACTTCTCTATGACTTATGATATCAAAAATCTTAAAGAAATTCTATACAAAAATCTAGGCTTAGAAGAATTAATTATCAGTATGCTCAAAGAAATGATAGAAACTCTTATGAAATCAGAGCTTATTGAGCTGTTAAAATACGAGAAATACAGTTATGATGGTCACCATACTGGTAATTCTCGTAATGTTTACTATACCCGTAATTATGAAATAAAATATGGTAAAATTAATGACCTAAAAGTACCTGGAGATCGTAATAACGAGTTTGAACAACAATTAATTCCCCCCCCATGCTAAGCGGGATGATTGGATAGAAAACTTAATTATTAATAATGTATGCAAAGGGCATGTCTCCAAGAGAAATTGCTTCCCTTGGAACTAATGAAAGCTCCTATGTTTGGGAAGAAAATCTTCGCACAATTAATCGCACAATTAAATCATATAGCGTAGAAGAAATCCTCCTAGGGGTAATGGATGGACTCACAAGTTTTTCTAAAGTTTTTAACAGAGCATATCCGAAAACTGATATACAAAGCTACATTGTCTATAAGGTGCATTACTCCCTTAAGAGTATCCGTAAAAAAGATATTAGCGAGTTTGCCACTGATTTAAAAGAAATCTACGAATCTCCTAGCCTTGACCTAGCTAAAAACAGCTCTGGATGAATTTCAAGTCAAATGAGGAAAAGCCTACAAGCGTGTTGTAGATTCTTGGGTAAAGGCTGAGAATATTTTTACTTACTATAAATACACTGAATCTATCCGTTAGGCAATTTATACAACCAATATGAGATATAAGAGTGTAAGTTTTATAATACTATAGATTAAAGTATAAGTAAATTAACAGAACATAGTATATCAAGGTGGGATATATATGAAAAAAAAATGTAAAATGGTATATATAAAAGGAATCCCAGTGGGGGTTAGAAAGAGCCAAAGCTATCCTCTTGGATTGATATCAATAAGAAACTATGTATATAAGGATGAATTTCTTAAAAATAACCTTAATATTGATATTGATGTGTTTGACTTTTATGAAGAAGATGAAAAAATATTATTAAATTATTATAATGACAAACCAGATGTAATTGCCTTTTCGTGTTATATCTGGAATTATAATAGAATTTTAGAACTATCTAGAAAATTAAAACTAGTATTAACAGATACACTAATTTTATTTGGAGGACCACAAATACAAGATAGTAAAAAAGTATTAGAGTCTCAATCTCATGTAGATATTGTATCTGTAGGAGAAGGCGAAATAACTTTAAAAAATGTTTTTTACAGCATGTTTGAGAAAATTAAAATAAGTGATATTAAGGGAATTACTTATAGATATCAAGGTAATATAATCGATAATGGAAAAAATGAAATTATTGATAATTTAGATGATATACCATCTTTAATAGAAGATGAGTATATGTATGAAAATAAAATAGCTTTGTATGAAACTTCTAGAGGATGTCCTTTTGGATGTAAATACTGCTGTTGGTCAGAACGTAGAATGAGATATTATTCACTAGAAAGAGTAGAAGCTGATTTAAAGCGAATTTTTTCCTATGAACATATAGAACAATTATTTCTTATAGATTCAGAATTAGATATTGATATTAATAGAGCAAAAGAGGTAATTAAACTTGTGATAAAATATAATACTCGTAATATTTTAGTACAAGGATTCCTAGGTTTACATAAAGTAGATATGGAGTTATTAAAACTTTGTAAAATAGCAAACTTTAGATTTGGAATTGGTATACAATCTACAAATATAGAAACATTAAATAACTGTGGTCGAACATGGTTTAATAAAGATGTAATGGAAGATACTATTAAAAATGTTTTAAAGTTTTATGACAAAAATTTATTGGAGTTACAATTAATTATAGGGCTACCGGGGGATAATCTAGAAAAATTTAAGAGAAGTCTTCAATGGTGTCTTAAACTAGATATACGTAAAATTACTGCAAATAGGCTTATTGTTTTTCCAGGAACATATTTTTATAATAATAAAGATGAATTTGGTATAGTATTTGATAATGAACCTTATAATTTAATATATCAAAATTCAACTTATTCATATGAAGAAATAATAAAAAGTGAGGCTTTATTTAGAGGATTGACATTTATTCTTAGTTTATTGAGCCCTAAAGAGATTAGGGAAATTTCAACTGTTATAGATATATGGGTTATTTTAGATGGATTTGCGGAGAATATAATAAAAAATGGACTTTGTTTTGATAAAAGGCAGGAATATGACTTACCGAGTAAAGATTCACATGTTAGGCTAGTTAAATCACTATTAGATACTATAGAAGAAATTGATATAAAGAATGACTTTAAGATGCATCTCAAATTATTTTTTACAAACAAGTACGAGTATTTTTTATTCAAAAGTAATATAAGAGAGGGAATACTAGGTAAGAAATTTATATATTATAGAAATGTTAAAATTGAAGGCTCTAACCTTGTTTCTAATAAAAATACTTTAACATTTTGTATTTATAACCAAAGTAAGAATATCATAAAGAGTCTTACTTTAAATAATGAAGTATCAGAGATATTTAAAGAGTTATTAGAAAATCACTACTCTAATAATAAAGTATGTACAAAAAGTAATAACACAGAAATCAAAAGTAAGATTTTAGAGTACTTAATTCAAAATAATTATATTTCATAATTTAGATAGTATGGAAGGAGTAGTGATATATATGTTAAAAGGGTTAAGTCAGAAAAAACAATTATATAGTTTTATATTAGGAAATTTGGTATCTAGATTTGGTGACTCTATAGATATGATAGCATATACTTGGTTAGCATACGAAATTAGTGGTTCATATTTGTTATCTAGTATAGTGTTAGCGTTTAATGGGCTACCTGTTGTTATAATAGGTTTATTTGCGGGTGTATATTCAGATATTAAGAGTAAAAAAAATATTATGATGATTTGCGATATAGGAAGAATGGTAGGAACGATTACTATTTGTATTCTTTATCTTTTAAATCAGTTGAATATTTCACTATTGATAATTTTCACTATAGTAAATTCAACATTTGAAGCATTTTCAGATCCAGCAAGAAGATCTATTCCACCTTTAATAGTAGAAAAGGAAGAGCTTCTAAAAATAAATTCATGGTTAGGTATGTGTAAGAAAAGCGCTGAAATTTTAGGAATTGCTGCATCTGGGATTATAATCAAATATTTAGGTATTCAAGGGGCATTAATAATTGATTCAATTACATTTCTAGTATCTTTCTTAAGCTTGATTCCTATTAAGATACATTACGTAAAAATAGATACTAAATTAGATTTAAAAAATGTTATTAAAGATGCATACGATGGTTTTGTATATTTAAAAAGTAGCACAATAATTTTTTACACTACGCTATTAGCAACAATAGCTAATATATTTCTAGGTCCATTTAATCTTATGACAGCTAATTTTTCTGAGCAAGTTTTGAAACTTGGATCATCAGGACATTCTATTATTAATACTTGTTTTGCTTTAGGTGCAATATCTGGAAATTTCTTTTTAAGTAAAATCAAAAAAAGCTTGGACTCTAAATTAGAAAGACTTATATATTTAGGCTTTATATGTTTAAGTATTAGTTATTTATTATTATCGTTATCTTTTAACTTAATAACAGCGTGCTTAAGTTGTATAGCTTTAGGTATAAGCACTGTATTAGTAAGTGTACCATCTGTTACAATAATTCATAAAAGCACTGAAAAGAGTTATTTAGGCAGAGTATTATCTATAATAGCTACTATTTCATTGATGGCTATACCAGTATCTAATTTCATGATGGGATTTATATTAGAGCGATATACTATAAATAGTATTTTTATTTTTTCAAGTTTAATAATTTTTATTTCAACTTTGTTATTTTCAAATATGATAAAAAGACAGAAACAATCTATAAAAGAAATGAACAGGTAATAAATTATGAATAATACATACAATTTAATATTTCTTACAGTTTTTTATCTAATACATCTTATAGTTGCAAGGAATATTAAGGTAATTTATAAAAGACTTAAAAATTATTATTTAAGCCTTTTTCTAATATATTCAACTTATATTATTCCTACTTTAATATTTAGAACGATGCAAATTAGTATTTATTCAGGATTAAATTATTATGGGCTATTTATACTATTAATAATAATAATGTCATTACCAGGAGTTAAAAGCTATATAAAGTTTTGTAAAAATAGTAAGATGAAAAAATCTACTACAAAACAGAAGTTTACACGAATAAATGTAATTTTAATTGCTAGTGTATTTGAAGAATTATTCTTTAGAGGATACATTCAATATACATTATTTGCTCAATTTGGATTAGTTAGTGTACCTATTACAAGTCTTTTATTTATATTATCACATTATGTAAGTCCAACATCAAAATACTTTAATATCAAAGTTTATTTGTTACAGTTTACACTTAGTATTATATTGGGAGGATTTTATATTTGTACAGAGAATATATTATTATGTATATTAGGGCATCTAATTTTTAATTTGTCAGAGTTAGGTAAGATACTAAAGTCATAAAAAATTATAAATAGAGGTGAAATAAAATTGTTAAATTAAAAAATGCCGTTATAGAAGATATACCATTACTAGTTGAAGTATGTGAAGAAAATAATGAATTATATTCAGAAATCATGCCGAATTCTTTTAAAGTTCAAGCAGAGAAGTTTAAGGCTAATGGACTTCCTAAAAATTACAATGTCGAGATAGTATTAATTGACAATAACCCTATTGGATTTATTGGAACCACTATGATTTCAAATGATACTTTATATTTAACAGCATTATACATATTAAATGAGCATCAAAGGAAAGGTTATGGAGGACTGGTATTAAATATAATACAAAATAGATGTATTAAATGTAAAATTAAGAAAGTTATACTACGAGTACATAAATATGCTAAATGGGCAACTAATTTTTATTTGGCAAATGGATTCAAAATTATTGAAAAAGAAAAAATAAATGATTTAAAAATAATAGATAATACTGTTGCTATGAGTAAAACTATAAATATATTATAATTAAAGAAGCTCTTATGCTTCTTTTTTGTATAAGGGAGGCTACTAATAATGAATATTATAAATCAATCAGTAGAAATTGTATTTGGCAACAGATTTTTGGTTCTTTCCATAGTTAGTTGAATTTACGTATTTTTTAGTTAGTTGAATTTACGTATTTTTTCAAGTATAAGTATTTTCTTCCTTAGAGTTTCAAAATT
>NZ_WSFU01000036.1 GCF_016820635.1 Anaeromonas gelatinilytica
TTTCGTTTTTAGGGTGTTTCTTATTGTTAAGTTTAAATATTTACCTTGATGCAACACTAAAACCTTAAAAAAGGTTTTTTTTTATAATAAAATTACAAAAAATTGTTTATAATAATTATTGGATTGGAGGTTTAAAATGTTAAAAATAGGTATTCCAAGAGGAATGAATTATTATGATTTTTTCCCAATTTGGTATGAATTTTTTAGTGAGTTAGGAGCAGAGGTCTTAGTGTCTCCAAAAACTAATAAAGATATATTGAACATGGGAGTTTTAAATTGTGTAGATGATGCTTGTTTACCAGTAAAGGTGTTTCATGGTCATACATGTAGTATAAAAGATAAGGTAGATTATATTTTTATACCTAGGGTGATTAGTTTGGAAAAAAGAGAATATGAATGTCCAAAAATATTAGGACTACCTGCTATGGTTGAAAATAATATAAATGATTTACCAGAAATAATAGATATGGAGATTAATTTTAGAAAAAATAAAAATTATTTTGTAAAAGAAATACATAAAGTAGCAACAAGGATTACTAAAAATCCTATAAAAATTCGTAAAGCATATAATACAGCAATGATAGAATTCTATAAATATAAAGATTTATTAAAAGCTGGTTTGCATTGTGAGTTAGCTATTAAGAATTATAACAATAATAATATTGATTTAATCAATAAAAATAATAATGATAATAATAGATTGAATATTTTATTACTTGGGCATCCTTATAATATCTATGATGACTATGTAAATATGAACGTTTTTGCAAAATTAAATAAAAGAAAGATTAATGTAATTACACCTAATATGATAAATGACGAATATATTTGTAAACATGTATCTAATTTATCGAAAAGAATGTTTTGGACTTCTGGTAAAAAAATAGTAGGTTCATCATTTTTTTTATTAGAGGAAAGAAAAATTGATGGTATAATTTTTCTTTCTTCTTTTGGATGTGGCTTAGATTCTGTATTATTAGATATAGTAGAAAGAAAATCAAAGGAATATAAAATTCCTTTTAATTTAATTACATTAGATGAGCATTCAGGTGAAGCAGGGATTAACACCAGAATAGAAGCTTTTATTGATATGCTTGAATGGAGGTTTGAAGATGAAAATTACTTTTCCCCACATGGGTAATGTTTATATAGCTGCAAAAGGACTACTAGAAGATTTAGACAGAGAAGTAGTATTACCTCCTCCCATAACTAAAAAAACATTAGATTTAGGAACTAAATATACTCCTGAATCTATTTGTATGCCATTAAAAATTAATATTGGTAATTATATAGAAAGTATAGAAAAAGGAGCTGATACAGTACTTATAACTGGAAGTTGTGGGCCTTGCAGATTTGGATTTTATGCAAGTATGGAAAAAAAGTTATTAAAGGAGTTAGGATATGATGTTAATTTTATAAGTTTTGATCCTCCTGAAGGAAATCCTAAAAAATTACTAAATGAAGTTATAAAAGCGACTGGAACAAATAATTATTTTAAAATAATGAAGGCAGGCATAAGGGCTAAAAAGTTATTGTATGCTACAGATGAGCTATTAGATTATTCAAATTATAAAAGAGCAGTCACTATTCATAAAAATAAGGTAGATAAAATAATGGATGAATTTTATTCTAGAATAGAAAAAACTAAGGGAATAGATGAAATGAATTCTTTAATCAGATCGTCTTATAATAAATTAAAGTTAATAAAAGAAAATAAGAAAGATAATTTGAAGATAGGAATAATTGGAGAAATATATACAATAATAGAACCTTTTGTTAATCTGAATATTGAGAAAAAATTAGGTTATATGGACGTAATCGTTGATAAAGCTTTAACACCTAGTAAATGGGTTTCTCATCATCTAGGGATAGGTCAAATAGGTATAAGTGAAGAGAAAAAGAAATGGAAAAAAGCAAGACCTTATTTAAAAGCATTAGTAGGAGGACATGGTAGAGAAACTGTAGGTAGTGCCGTTATCTATGCCGAAGAAAAATATGATGGTTTAATTCAGATTTTACCATTTAATTGTATGCCAGAAGTTGTAGCGGAAAGTATATTGCCTTCTGTTCAAAGGGATCATAATATTCCAATTATGACCTTAATTGTTGATGAAATGACTGGCGAAGGCGGTTATCAAACACGAATTGAAGCATTTATTGATTTAGTGAAGAAGAGAAAGGAGTCACAAAATGACAGAATTATTTTTAGGGGTTGATGTTGGGTCAGTAAGTACAAATATTGTGATGATAAATAATAAGAATGAATTATTAGAGAAAAAGTATGTTAGAACTATGGGTAATCCTATAAAAGTATTAACAAAAGCAATGAAAGAAATAGGAAACAAATATAATGATAATCAAATAAAAGGAGTAGGGACTACAGGTAGTGGTAGGAATTTGGCTAATATCATTTTAGGGGCTGATATTATAAAGAATGAAATAACAGCTCACGCCATTGCAGGAATTAATTTCACACCAGAAGTTAGAACTATTTTAGAAATTGGAGGACAAGATTCAAAAATTATATTAATTGAAAATGGTATTATAACAGATTTTGCTATGAATACTGTATGTGCTGCTGGTACAGGATCTTTTTTAGATAGACAATCTCAAAGATTAGGTATAGAAATACAGGAATTTGGAGATCTTGCAATTAAATCTGATAATCCTGTTAGAATTGCAGGTAGATGTGCTGTTTTCGCAGAATCAGATATGATTCATAAACAACAATTGGGTCATAATCAAGAAGATATTATAAATGGATTATGTGAAGCTTTAGTTAGAAATTATTTAAATAATTTAGCTAAAAGTAAAAAAATAAACAAGACAATATTATTTCAAGGAGGAGTAGCAGCAAATAAAGGTATTAGAAAGGCGTTTGAAAAGTATTTAGGGGAAGAGATTCATATACCAGAATATTATGATGTTATGGGTTCTATAGGAGCAGCAATATTAGCAAAAGAAAAATTTAAGAAAACTAAAACTACTAATTTTAGAGGTTTTGATGCTACGAATGTAGAGTATAAAGTAAGAGGTTTTGAATGTAATGATTGTCCCAATATGTGTGAAGTTGTAGAAATTATAGCGGATGATAAAATTTTAGCAAGATGGCAAGATAAATGTGGTAAATATTCAAATTATATTAATAGTGATGATAATTTAGCTTAAAATACTAATATTAGTATTTTAAGCTAAACGTATATTATGTCTAAACTGATTTTTTTAATTGCTTGTCATTCAATTTTTGTATCAAAAAATATTCAAAAGTTTAAATTTTGAAAAAGTAAAGCAAAACAAGAACTCAAATTTGAGTTCTTGTTTTTTAGTAGGTTTAGATTATTCTAATGATTCTGTATCGATTTCTTCACTTGTATAAGTTTCTTCACTTAAGCTACAAGGTTTTTTAGTAGCTTCATCTATTTGATTAGGAAAGAGAGATGGGAAAGTTTCACATATTGGAGAAATTTCTGCTTCTAATTGTGGGAATCCTGTAGATAATACACAAAGTTGTACAGGAACTACAATTTTCTTTTCACAAGTTACACATAATGAAACTAATAAATTACCTCTTACTGCTCCAGTTTCATGGTTCACAATTAAGTCCCTAGTGATATTTTGAGTAGCTAATCTTGTTTCACAAGATATATTACAGAATTCTGTAAATCTTGGCAAGAAAGCTCCATCAAATACTGATGGCAAACATAATTGGAAGAAATTAGTTAAAACTAATGGATCTTTTAATGATGCAACTGGAACTTCTGCTGAGAGAGTAGCTTTACATTTTTCTTTACAATCATCAGTATAAATTATATCTATTTCTACAATAACATTTCCAGTAATATTAATATTTTGTGTTCCAAAAATTGGAGTACCTTTATTTTCTTCATCACATTCAGATGTATCAACATATAATAATTTTTCACTTCTAGTTCCATCTGGACCGATAACTTTAACGTCTTTGTCTCCATATTTTACAAAATCTGCTCCAGAAATTTCTGTATCAGTTTCTACCGTTAAATTTCTTGGATCTTTAATATTATCAGGATTAAAGAATTTTTTACATCTAATTTCTATAACTTTTAATATTCTTGAACCTCTTGGTAATGCTGGTCTAAAGCATTGTCCTGATATTGTTCTTAAACCTTGAAGATTAAATAATGCAGCATCATATACTTTTTGGACATATATAGGTTCAGACACAACATTTTTTAATGAGCCATCAAATTTACAGCCAGTAGTTGCATCACAACATTGTTCAGGTTTTGTTAAATCTAAGAGATCATTCCTTCTCTTTTTCATTTTTTTTCCTCCTTATTACAAATTGGAATTGTTCTTCCTACTTTTAATATATTCTTTTTTTACTATTCTGCTACTTTTTTTTCAAATCGTAATAATTTCAGTTTTATTTAAATATTATTAAATATAGTCTTAAGAAAAAGTATATTATTTAGAAAGGAGGGTATAAATGTCTTTATTAAAGAATAATAGCTATTTATTAACTGATTCTTTTAATAATATTTATCATATATTAAACAAAGAAAATAAACTTATTGTAGTTAACTATAATAAAATTTATGGAAGTAATAATGAAAAAATATTGATGGATAATTGTAGTGAATACTTTTTTGCTACTATAGATAAAACAAATAATATAAATCTAATATGTCAAGAATTGAATAAAAATAATATATATTTATTTACTTGTAATAGTGGTCAATGGTCTAAATTAATTATAGATGAAGAAGAAAAACAAAAGATATATGAACCAATGATAATTCAAAAAGGAAGAGATAGTCATATATTTTATCTTAAAAAAGATAATGTGGGAATTGATACTTATAATTTTATCCATAAAGTAATTTCTGGTGAAAAAGTATTAGGTAATAATTTATTTGATGTGAAATCTAATGGAATATTAAATCCATATAGTATTAATAAATATAAAAATGGAATATTAATCACATATATAAATTCAGAGGAATATTATCATAATATATGTTTAAGATATTTTGATATGATTTCTAATGAAATAAATGATGAAATAATTATTAATGATGATGAATATGAAAAATATTATTTAGATTCTATAGTTGTGAATGATAATATTTTATATATTACTTATTGTGGGAAAGAATATGGAAATTTTAAAGTAATATGTGACTATTTAGATTTACAAAATTCAATATTAGAGACTAATTCACGAGTAATATTATCAAATCCATCTAATTGTATTTATCCAACCTTGGTATACGATAAAGGGGATTTATGGGTGATTTGGTATGAATATCAAGGAATAATGAGTTCAGTAAAATTAAGGAATTCAAAAGCGTTTACTGGACCATATTTATGGAATAAATCAAAGGGTAAAAATTTATTAAGATATGGTTTTATATCTAATAATGATAATATGAAAAAAAGATATAAGTTAAATTATTCTTTTGGTTTAGCTCCACCAGATATATCTTTTATAGGTTTTGGAGATTTAGATGATGTGCAAGAAGTTGTATTAAAAAAAAACTTAATAGATAGGAGGAATAATGAAAATATGACTGAAAAGAAAAATGAGGAATATGTAGAACCAGAAAAATGTTTTGAAGATGAACCAAAAGAAGAAGAAATAGAAGAGTATAAGAAAGATATTGAGGAAAATAAAAGACTTTTAAGTAAATTATTACAGAGTACTGTAAAAGAAAAAGATATGTTTGAGGATCTTACTAAAAAAATCAAAGATTTAGAAGAAAAGGTAAAAACAACGTCTAAATTAGACAAAGATGAAGATTATGAAGAGCTTGAAAGAAGAGTACAGGATATAGAAGATTATTTAACAAGAAGAAGGAGGGGGATATTTGGACCTAGAGGTTAAGTAGGGCTTATATAAGTCCTACTTAAATTTGTCTTTTTCAAATAAATCTCTAATTTTATTGACATCATTAGTTATACTTAAGGCTAGCATTAATTTTATTCTTGCTTTTTGTCCTGGTAAATTAAAACCAAATATAGCACCTAAATTTCTTAGCATTTTGCCACCACCTAGATAACCATAGGTATCTAGTACCCTACCAATTGGGCAACGAGAGACAATTACAACAGGAATGTTCTTATTAATGGCTCTTTTTATACCATCTAGCATAGGAGGAGGTACATTTCCTCTACCGAGTGCTTCAATAATTAAACCTTTGTATTTAGAATTTATATAAAAATCAATGATATCTGATTCTATTCCGGCTCCACATTTAATTAGTCCTATTTTTGATTCTATTTTTTTTATGTTTAATATGTGATCATGAGATTTTTTATCTCTATAATAAATAACTTCGTCATTGTCTACAATACCTAAAGGACCAAATTCAGGAGATTTAAAAGTGTTCAATGATAATGTATTAGTTTTAGTTACTTCTGTAGCAGCATTTACTTCATTATTCATGACCACTAAAACACCTTTATTTTTTGATTCTTCAGAGATTGCAGTACATATTGCAGCAGATAAATTACTAGGGCCATCATAACCTAATTCAGAACCATTTCTCATAGCACCAACAACTATAGTAGGTTTTTCTGATTTTATTGTCCATTCTAAGAAAAAAGCAGTTTCTTCTAGTGTGTCTGTCCCATGAGTAACTACAACTCCATGGATATCTTCTCTATTCAATACATCATTTATTAAATTAGATAATTCAAGCATTAAATTTGGTGTCATATGAGGTCCTGGAAGTTTAGAAAAATTGATAATTTCTATATCAGCATATTGTTCTATATTAGTAACCATAGACATAATTTCTTCACTACTTAATGCAGGTATAGCGGCATTTATCCTTGGATCCACCTTCATCGAAATAGTTCCACCAGTAAATATAACAGCTATTTTTTTCAATTTAAAACCTCCTATCAAAATATGATAACATAAATATTTTAACAGAATATAAAGAAAAAAGCACTAAATATAGAAAAGGAATATTATAAAGGAATATTAATAATATTTTAAAGATAATAAAATAAAAAGGGTATTTTATATAATAAATAAGGAATGGCTTAAGCCACTCCTTATTTATACCGCATCCACTAAGAATGCAAGTAATCCAAACCGTTCAAAAGGGGTATTGGGAATAGAGATTTAATTGAGGTTACCAGGGGGATAACCATGATTAATTATAACAAAATCCGACAAATTTCGCAAGTGTTTTTTTAGATATATTTTTTTCAATATGAAATTATGCTATATATTGATATTAGTAAGTTAATTTATATGATATAATATATGACTAGAATAGAGTTAGGAGGTATTTGAATGAATAATTTAATAGATGAAAGTATAAAAAAATTAGAAGAAAATGGTTTTATTGTTAATTATTTCGAAAATATTAGTGATGCAAAAAAATATATATTGAGTGAAATTGATTTAAAAGATGATGTTGGGATTGGAGGTTCAATGACGGTTTTTGATAGTGGTTTGCATGAGGATCTAAATGATAGAGGAAATACAGTTTATTGGCACTGGTTAGAAAGTATTGAAAATAGGGATGAAATATTACAGAATGCATCTAGAACTTCTAAATATATATCTAGTGCTAATGCAATTACTAAGGATGGAAAAATTATTAATATTGATGGAGTAGGTAATAGAGTGGCTTCTATGTTTTATGGTCATGAGACTGTATATATTATAGTAGGAATAAATAAATTAGTAGAGGATACTGATAAAGGGATAAAAAGGATTAAGGCAGAAGCTTGTCCTAAAAATGCTAAAAGATTAGATTTAGATACTCCGTGTAGATATACAGGAAAGTGTACTGATTGTAAATCAGATGATAGAATGTGTAATGTTACGGTCATAATAGAAGGTAAGCCTGGAAAAACTGATATTAATATTATATTAGTGAATGAAAATTTAGGCTATTAAATTGAGGTGATGGAATGTTAGTTTATTTAGATAATAGTGCGACTACTAGAGCAAGAGATAAAGTAATAGACGAAATGAATATAATGCTAAAAAGAGATTATGGCAATCCCTCGTCTCTTCATAGGATGGGACTTAATGTAGAAAAGAGAATTAAAGAAGCTAGGAATATTATATCAGACTATTTAAATGTAAAAAAAGAAGAAATATTTTTTACATCGGGAGGTACTGAAAGTAATAATTTAGCTATACAAGGGATAATCAATAAATATAATAAAAAAGGAAAACATGTAATTACTTCTAAAATAGAACATTCTTCTGTTTTGAATGTCTTTAGTAAATATGAAAAAATGGGTTATGATGTAACTTATTTAGATATAAATAATGATGGAACTATTAATCTAGAGCAGTTTAAAAAAGAAATTAGAGAAGACACAATTTTAGTATCAATTATGATGGTAAATAACGAAACAGGTACTATTCAACCGATAGAAGAAGTCAAAAAAATAATTAAAGGAAAAAATCCAGAAATTAAATTACATGTTGATGGTGTTCAAGCTTTTAGTAAGATAGAGTTTAATATAAACAAATTAGATGTAGATACTTTTTCTTTTAGTAGTCACAAGATTCACGGGCCGAAGGGGATAGGTGGCATATATATCAAGAAAGATTTAAATATTAATCCTATATTTTATGGTGGTAATCAAGAAATGGGGTTAAGGTCTGGTACGGAAAATACTCCAGGAATTATTGGTCTAGGTAAAGCAGTTGATATATTAAGAAAATCAGGGAGGAAAGAAAGAGAGGAAATAAAGAAATTAAAAAATTATTTTTTAACTAAAGTTGAAGAGAATATAGATGATATTAGAATAAATAGTTTTAAAGATGATAGATGTTCTAGTCATATTGCTAATATATCTTTTTTAAATATAAAAGGTGAAGTTTTGCTTCATTTTCTTGAAGATGATGATATTTATGTTTCTACTGGTTCGGCTTGTTCTTCAAAGGAAAAGACAGGAAGTCATGTATTAAAGGCGATGAAATTATCTGATGAGGAGATAGAAGGAGCAATTAGATTTAGTTTTAGTTTTTATAATACTAAAGAACAGATAGATTATGCTATAGAGCGATTAAAAGAAAGAGTTGAAGAGATACGAGATATTATGATGAGGTGATTAAATGGATAGAGTGATTAGTGTAAGTGTAGGAGAAGTTGCATTAAAAAAAGGCAATAGAAATTTTTTTGAGAAAAAATTATTAAATCAAATAAAAGTTGCAACTAAAGATTTAGGGAGACCAAATGTATATAGAGAACGAGGAAAAATGTATGTAAAAGCAAATGAAGACAATTTAGAAGCACTTATAAAAAGAGTTAGAAAGGTCTTTGGTATTGTACATGTAAGTCCTGGATATAAAGTAAATAAAGAAATGAAATCCATTGAAAAAGTATCATTGAAAGAAATAGAGGAAATTAGAAAGACTAAAGAAATTGGAACGTTCAAGGTGCAGTGTAAAAGAGCAGATAAAAAATTTCCGTTAAATTCCATGGAAGTAGCTAGGAGAGTAGGAGGATATATTTTGGCTAATACAGAAGGATTAAATGTTGATGTTCATAATCCTGATATATATATATATGTAGATATTAGAGATAGTGCATACATATTCTCAAAAAAGATAAAGGGGTATGGAGGATTACCTTTAGGAACTAATGGCAGAGGATTGCTATTATTGTCTGGAGGAATCGATAGTCCTGTAGCAGGATTTATGATAGGAAAAAGAGGAGTATCTATTGAAGCAGTTCATTATCATAGTTATCCTTTTACTAGTGAGAGAGCAGAAGAAAAGGTAAAAGATTTAGCTAAGATATTGTCAAGATATTGTGGACAAATTAAATTATATAGTGTTAATATTCTTAATATCCAAAAGGAGATTAATAAAAATTGCCCATCAGAAGAAATGACGATAATATCTAGAAGATTTATGATGAGAATAGCTGAAAAAATTGCTAGGAACAATGAAATAGATTGTTTAATAACAGGAGAAAGTCTTGGTCAAGTAGCTAGCCAAACTATGAAGGGATTAAATGTGACTAATTCTTCAGTAGATATTCCTGTATTCAGACCTTTAATTGGTCTTGATAAAACAGAGATAACCGAAATAGCACAAGATATTGAAACCTTTGAAACTTCTATACTACCTTTTGAAGATTGTTGCACAGTATTTTTACCAAAACATCCTGTAACTAGGCCTAAATTAGATAATATCGAGAAATCTGAAGGGTCCTTGGATGTAGATGAGTTAATAGATAATGCTGTTGAAAATATGAGAATAATAGATATAAATATATAAAAAGGTTTAGAAAATAAGGTTACCCCAAAAAGTTAGACTTTTTTCAGAGTAGATATTGAAATAATTTCTACTCTGATTTTTATTTATTATTATAGCTAAATATTCCACCATATAATTTCCTATATTCTACAGGACTTAACAATCCTAATTTTTCTTTAATTCGTTTTTTATTGTAATATTTTATATATTCTTCAATAGCTAGCAACCCAATTCCTAATACTAGTATCTGACGATATCTTAAAATTTATAGCAAGATATCTGTATCCACCTTTTCCATTTAGATAGGCTTTTACTACTTTCATCTTAAATTCAAAACTATATTTTGCTTAATTAAAACCGACCCCCAAAAGTTAGATTTTTGGTCTAACTTTTGGGGGTCGGTTCGATCTTCAAGAGCACTAATAGGGTTTAATTATTGTGCAAAACTTTATGTAATTGAAAAGGATCTAAAACAGCAACATAGTCAAGAATGTAACTACTATACAAAACGTTACGAAAAACGTCTAGAAGAGTCTAAATCAATAATAGATGAGTTTATGGCTTATGTAGATAGAGAACTTGAAAATGCAGTTCCAAGAAGTGCCCTTGGAAAAGCCTTAGCATACATAAAGCCTCTACTTCAAAGTTTTAAAAATGTTTTCTTAGAAGATGGTATAATAGAAATCGATAATAACTCTGCTGAAAGATTGATAAGAGCTCTTGTGATTGGTAGAAAGATCGTACTGACAAAGAAAGCTTATTTAAAATATTACCATTCTCTGAGAACTTACCTGAAGATTTAAAAAGAAAAATTAAATAAAAACAAAACATCCAGTAGAGATTGCATAATACTAATTTCTACTGGATTTATTATATTAATAACATCATCTGAGTTCCATACGTCAAATCTTTATCGCTTATGTTAGAACCATTTCTTTTTTTACATGATTTGCTCATTTTCCTTAGTGTAATTTTTGTTGAAAATATTACAGAAATTTAATAACCGAGCTGTAAAATTAGACATTTTTCTGTTCTTTTTTATGTTATGTTATATTATATCACACAAATGCATTTGTAATAAAAAGAATAATAAAAAAGACCAGCTAGTAAAAGTCAATAGAAAAAATTAAAAAACATGAAAAAACTATGAATATAAAA
>NZ_WSFU01000091.1 GCF_016820635.1 Anaeromonas gelatinilytica
AATATTCTTTATAAATCAACGGGCTATCGCCCAGAAAAATCTTTAAGTGCTAAACTTCTGAATGATTATAAAGTTCAAATTAAGATAATAAAATCATTTATCGAACTTGTATGAATTTTTGGTTTTTAATTTTATATTCCACATCACAATAATTAGCCACCAATTGACTATGGGTTGCGATAATAATAGATTGGTTTTTATCCATTAATAAAGATAATGCTTTAAGAACCTCTTGCTCTGAATCTTCATCTAATGCTCCTGTTGGTTCATCTGCAAGTATTAAATCAGGATTTTTAATAACAGCTCTTGCAATAGCTATTCGTTGACATTGTCCTCCTGATAATTGATTAGGAAATTTTCTTTGAAATTCAGTCAAGTTTAATAAATCCATTACAGATAATACTCTTCTATGTATCTCTTTTGCTTTTATCTTTTGGCAACGAAGTGGAAAAGCTATGTTATCAAAAATATTTCTGTCGGTTAGCAAATGATAATCTTGAGTTATTATGCCAATATGTTTCATGCGATAATTAGACATTTTTTCTCTATCTTTAGGTAACAATTTTCCTTTAAAAAAATATTCACCTGAATACTTTACATCTAATCCTGCAATTATACTTAATAAAGTAGATTTTCCCGAACCACTTCTTCCCATTAGTGCAACAGAATTATAATTTTTCATATCAAAATTTGCATCTAAAAATACTTGGCAACTATTTCCCTTAGAATATTTAAATTTTTTAGTTATACCGGATAAATAAATCATAATACTCCTCCTTACATAACTTTCTCTGTTGTTTCAATAAATATCTTCTTACAAGATAAATAGGAAACTATAAATATAAATAATGTTGCAAATAAAGTAAACAACAAAGCTGAAAAAGAAACTTTTTGAAGACAAACTATTAATATAATATTAGCAAAAATAAAAGCAAGAGGATAAGGAATACCAATATCACGCATATAAATTTTTCTATCCGAATAATAACCAATTAATCTATAAGTTTTATACACATCTATTCTTCGAGTTAGTATTATCCTTGCTATTCCATGCTGAATAAATACAACTAATATCAAAAGTAAAATCATACTAATATACAATAAATTTTTATTCTCATTAATAACTGAAACTATTTCACCATATCTCAATGAAAATTCAGGTAATCCAATAACAGAAAAAGGATGTGATGAGACGAAAATAGATTGTTGCTTTCTAACACAAGTGCATTTTGTATAAATTGAAAGTAATTCTCATAAATTATTAAAAGTAATATACATATAAGTATCAATATAAAAGGAATCATTTTTTTATATTTCATTTCGCCTCGTCCCCTCATCCTTAAAAAACATATCATTAAATCATTTATATGTTATTTTTTAGTACTATACCTAATAATTGTATAGTATAATATTTTAGTAAAATTATCAAACATCTTAATATATGATAAATCTTTTATATCACATAATTCTTAATAGTAAACTTCCATTAAATACAATGCATGACTTGGTGCTGTAATACCTGCCCTGTTTCTATCTTTAGCCTTCAAAATATCTAGAATATCTTCTTTAATCTTACCTCTTCCAATATCTATTAATGTTCCTGTAATTGCTCTTATCATATTATATAAAAAACCATTTCCCGAATATGTTATTTCAATTATTTTTCCCTTCTGTTCTATACTAATATCGTATATAGTTCTAACTTTATTTTCTTTATCTGTTTTCTTAGATGTAAATGAAGTAAAATCATATGTACCTATAAGTTTATTAATACTTTCAATTATCTTATTCATATCTAATTCATAAGGAACATGATATGAATAATCACTATATAATGGACTCCTTATTTTATCATGATATATTATATATTTATATTTCTTTCCTTTAGAATGATACCTTGCATGAAATTCAATATCTACTTCTTTTGATTCCACAATTGCTACATCTTTTGGAAGTACAGTATTCAATGCATTTCTTAAATTATTACCAGATATATTTGAATTAGTATAAAAATTAGCAACCTGTCCTAATGCATGTACTCCACCATCTGTTCTCCCAGACCCATTTAAGTCAACTTTTTCTTTTGTTATTTTATATATTGCTTCCTCTATAACTTCTTGAACTGTAATTTCTGAAGGTTGTCTTTGCCATCCCTTATAATTCTTCCCATTATATTCTATTATCAATTTAATATTTCTCATTCTAACACTTCCTTAGAAAATAATTATACCGGAGAATATTAATATCCCCGGTATTTTCTCAAAATCTATATGAAATATCTAAAAAATATTATTATAGCAAACATTAACAATGAAATACCTAAAGATAGATAATCTCTTTTTTCTAATGATAATACCTTCATTCTAGTCCTATTATCTCCACCTCTATAACATCTAGCTTCCATTGCCATAGCTAATTCATCTGCTCTTCTAAATGCACTTATAAACAAGGGAACTAATAATGGTACTAAACTCTTTGCTCTATTCATTATATTACCGCTTTCAAAATCTGCCCCTCTTGCCATTTGAGCCTTCATTATTTTGTCTGTTTCCTCTAATAAAGTGGGAATAAATCTCAAGGCAATTGTCATCATCATGGCAAGTTCATGAGCTGGTAATCCTACTTTTCTAAAAGGATTAAGTAATTTTTCTATGCCATCAGTTAATGCTATAGGTGAAGTAGTTAATGTTAATAACGAAGTACCTACTACAAGAAATACAAGTCTTAGAGCCATAAATGTTGCCTGTCTTAACCCTTCTTCAGTGATACTTATAGGTCCAATATTAAAAATCAATTTTCCTGGTGTAAGTATAGCATTAATAAAAAACGTTATTAATATAATTATAAATAGAGGTTTAAGTCCTTTAAGAATATATTTTAATGGTACTTTTGATAATACAATAGATATAAATATAAAAGCAATCACAAATAGATAGGGAGTAAAACTATCTACAAAAAATAAAGCTATTATAAATATTAAAGTTATCAATATTTTTATCCTAGGGTCTAATTTATGAATAATAGTATTCCCAGGAAAGTATTGTCCTATAGTTATATTTTTAAGCATTGTCATTACTCCTTAAATATTTTAGTAGTTCATTTTTAGCTTCATCCACTGTTAACACATCACTTTTTATATTTTTACCCCTATTGCTTAATTCTCTCATCAAGTATGTTATCTGTGGAATTCCTAATCCTATTTTCTCCAATTCATCCACTCTTTTAAATATCTCTCTAGGATGTCCTTGCATATTAACTTTTCCCTTATGCATAACTATAAGTTTATTCACAAGCTTAGCTATATCTTCCATGCTATGAGAAACTAATATTATTGTTATACTGTTTTTGTCATATAAGCTTTTAATTTGACCTAATATCTCATCTCTACCTCTAGGGTCCAATCCAGCAGTAGGTTCATCTAATATTAATATTTCTGGTTTCATAGCTAATACTCCTGCTATGGCAACTCTTCTTCGCTGCCCTCCACTTAACTCAAAGGGAGATCTATCCTTAACACTATTATAATCTAAACCAACTAAATTCATAGACTCCTTTACTCTTTCATCTACTTCTTCATCTTTTAAACCTAAATTTTTAGGTCCAAAGGCTATATCTTTATATATGGTTTCTTCAAATAATTGATGTTCAGGATATTGAAAAACCAATCCTACTTTCTGTCTTACAGTTTTTAATTTAATATCCTTTTTTGTTATTTCAGTATCTCCTATAAAAATTTTCCCAGATGTGGCTTTTAATAGCCCATTTAAATGTTGTACCAATGTAGATTTACCTGAACCTGTATGTCCTATTAATCCAACAAATTCTCCTTTATCTATTTCCAAATTTACATCATCTAAAGCTTTTATTTCAAATGGGCTTCCTGCACTATATATATGATTTAACCCTTCAATTTTTATTTTCATATTAATCTCACCATTTCTTCCACAGTTAATATATCTGAAGGTATTTCTATACCTTCATTTCTTAGTTTATAAGATAACTCAGTAACTTGAGGAATATCTAATCCATATTCCTTCATTTTTTCTACTTGACTAAATACTTCTTTTGGTGAACCTTGTAATACAATTTTACCTTCTTCCATAACTATAATTCTATCTGCATCCACTGCCTCATCCATATAATGTGTTATATGAACTATAGTTTTTCCTTCTTCTTTATTCAGTTTCTTTATAGTATTCATTACTTCTATTCTACCTGATGGATCAAGCATTGCAGTTGGTTCATCAAATATTACACATTCTGGATTCATGGCTAGTACTCCAGCAATAGCAATCCTTTGTTTTTGACCACCCGATAATAAATGTGGTGCATGCTCTTTATACTTAGTCATTTCTACTATTTCTAATGCTCTATCAACCCTTTTTCGTATCTCTTTTGGTTCTATCCCTTGATTTTCTGGTCCAAAGGCTACATCCTCTTCTACTATTGTAGCTACCAATTGATTATCAGGATTTTGAAATACCATACCTGCTGTCTGTCTAATATCCCAGAGTTTGTCTTCACTCTGTGTATCCATTCCATTTACATAAATATGTCCTTTACTAGGTAATAATAAAGCATTTATATGCTTAGCTAATGTGGATTTTCCTGAACCATTATGTCCCAATACTACTACAAATTCACCTTTTTCTATTTCTAGGCTAACATTATCTAATGCAATATTTGTCTGATTTTCATTATTAGTGTATTCATATGTTAAATTATCAATCTTTATCATTACATTATTCATTTTACTTTATCCTCTCTATCAACTAAAACTCTTATATTCTTGTTATTACTCCTTTTTTCTCACCTATTTAATTTTAGCATAGTAACATATCCAATTCAAATATTTATAAAATTTATTCTAAATAAAATAATTAAAGGGATTAAGTATATACTTAATCCCTTTAATTATCTATATTAATTCTATTATAACCATTTCTGAACCATCGCCTTTACGAGGTCCTAATTTCATGATTCTTGTATAGCCACCATTTCTATCTTCATACTTTGGCGCAATCTCTTCAAATAAATCCTTTACTACTGTTTCATCATATATAAATGCCATTGCTTGACGTCTAGCATGTAGGTCGCCTCTTTTCCCAAGAGTAATCATCTTTTCCGCCATTCTTCTTGTTTCTTTGGCCTTTGATACTGTAGTTTCAATTCTACTTTCTCTTAAAAGACTTGTTACTAAATTTCTTAACATAGCCTTTCTATGATCAGTAGTACGTCCAAGCTTTCTTAGTTTAGCCATCTCGTATCCCTCCTTTGGGCTAGAGTTATTTCTATTCTTCTGATTTCTTTAGTCCTAATCCTAAATCTATTAA
Source organism: Anaeromonas gelatinilytica (assembly GCF_016820635.1). Lineage (GTDB taxonomy): Bacteria > Bacillota > Clostridia > Tissierellales > SIT17 > Anaeromonas > Anaeromonas gelatinilytica. The sequence continues at coordinate 5,334 of NZ_WSFU01000091.1, forward strand.
TTTATGTTCAACTTCTTCAAGTGATTTTTTACCTAAATTTCTCACTTTCATCATATCTTCTTCTGACTTATCTGTTAATTCTTCAACAGTATTTATACCTGCTCTCTTAAGACAATTATAAGATCTAACTGAAAGATCAAGTTCTTCAATAGTCATTTCTAAAACTTTTTCTTTCTTATCTTCTTCTTTCTCTACCATAATTTCTACATCACTTACATCATCAGTAAGAGTTATGAATAGATTTAGATGTTCACTAAATATTTTAGCACCTAGTGAAACTGCCTCATCAGGTTTTATTGTTCCATCAGTCCATACTTCTAGAGTAAGTTTCCCATAATCCGTTACTTGCCCTACCCTAGTATTTTCTGTACTGAAATTCACTTTTTTTACTGGAGTATATATAGAATCTATAGGTAATGTTCCTATTGATGAATCTTCTTTTTTATTTCTTTCTGCAGGAACATATCCTCTACCTTTCTCCATAATAAGCTCCATGTAAAGACTAGCCCCTTTATCTAAAGTTGCTATGTGTAAATCTTTATTTAATATTTCTACATCTCCACCAGTTTGAATATCACCAGCAGTTACTTTACCTTCACCTTCTACATCTATAACCAATTTTACAGGCTCATCTGTATGCATAATAGCTGCTATATCTTTAATATTAAGTGCTATTTCTGTTACATCTTCCACTACTCCAGGGATTGTAGAAAATTCATGTAATACTCCTTGTATCTGTACAGAGGAAACAGCAGCACCTGGAAGTGAAGAAAGTAAAATTCTTCTAAGTGAGTTACCTAAAGTTGTTGCATATCCTCTTTCTAAGGGTTCTATAACAAATTTACCATAGGTGTTATCCTCACTAATTTCAACTACTTCTATTTTTGGCTTTTCTATCTCTATCATTAACTTAACCCTCCCTATCAGTTTTTTATCTATTCTGAGGGCAACCAATTCTAATTATTATTATTTAGAATACCACTCTACTATTAAGTGCTCTTCAATTGGAAGTTCTATATCTTCTCTTGAAGGTTCAGCAACAACTTTACCTTTTAAATTCTCTGAATCAATGTCTAACCATTGTGGTACATTGCCCTGATGTCCTTCTACTAATTCCTTAAATTTTGGTGATTTTATGCTTTTCTCTTTAACTTCAATAACATCACCAGTACTTATTAAATAAGATGGAATATCAACTTTTCTTCCATTCACCATGAAATGTCCATGATTTACCAATTGTCTTGCTTCAGCTCTTGATGAAGCCAAGCCCAATCTAAATATAACATTGTCTAATCTAGTTTCTAATATTTTCAAGAAGTTTTCACCAGTAATACCTTCCATTTTATCAGCCATGTCAAAATACTTAACAAATTGCTTCTCTGAAACTCCATAGTATCTGCGTACTTTTTGTCTCTCTCTTAATTGAACTCCATAGTTTGATAATTTACTTCTACCTTGTCCGTGCTCTCCAGGAGCATAGTTTCTTTTTGAAACTGAACATTTGTCTGTAAAACATTTATCACCTTTTAGGTAAAGTTTTAAACCCTCCCTACGACATTGTCTACAAACTGGTCCTGTATATCTTGCCATACTTTTGCACCTCCTGTATCTACCTATTTATATTATACCCTTCTACGTTTAGGTGGTCTACAACCGTTGTGTGGTATAGGAGTAACATCCTTAATCAATGTTACCTCTAATCCAGTAGCCTGTAATGATCTGATTGCAGCCTCTCTACCTGATCCAGGTCCTTTTACATATACTTCTACAGTCTTTAATCCATGTTCCATAGCATTCTTAGCTGCTTCTTCTGCTGCCATTTGAGCTGCATATGGAGTTGACTTTTTAGACCCTCTAAAGCCAAGCTGACCAGAACTTGCCCATGATATGGAATTACCTTGCATGTCAGTTAATGTAACTATAGTATTGTTAAAAGTTGACTGAATATGGGCTTGGCCCCTCTCTATATTTTTACGTTGTCTTCTTTTTACACGACCTCTTTTTACAGTCTTTTTAGCCACTTATGAGTCCCTCCTTTATTTCTTTTTCTTCTTACTTGCTAGTTTCTTAGGACCTTTTCTAGTTCTTGCATTATTCTTAGTATTCTGTCCTCTTACTGGTAAACCTCTTCTATGTCTCATTCCTCTATAACTACCAATTTCTTTAAGTCTTTTAATATTCATAGCTGTTTCTCTTCTAAGGTCACCTTCAACCATTACATTATCTATTTCATTTCTCAATTTACTTATTTCTTCTTCAGTTAAATCTTTAACTCTTGTGTCTGGATTAATTCCAGTTGTTTCTAGTATTGAATTTGATTTAGATCTTCCTATACCATAGATATAAGTTAACCCTATTTCTACTCTTTTATCTCTTGGTAAATCTATACCCGCAATTCTGGCCATTTAAGTTTACACCTCCTAAACCTGTGTCTACAATTATATATTAACATAAAGCAGCCGCGCTCTAATTTATTAATTAAATAAATATTATACTACAAAATCCCAAATAAAACTAGGTTAAATATTAACCTTGTTTTTGTTTATGCTTAGGGTTTTCGCATATAACCATTACTTTACCTTTTCTCTTTATAATTTGGCATTTTTCGCACATCTTTTTAACTGATGGTCTTACTTTCATTGTAATCCCTCCTTGTTACTTCTTTCGCCACGTAATTCTTCCTCTTGATAAGTCATATGGTGACAATTCAACAGTAACTTTATCTCCTGGAAGTATTCTTATGAAATTCATTCTTAATTTACCTGAAATATGTGCTAATATTTCATGACCATTCTCTAACTCTACTTTAAACATTGCGTTTGGTAGAGTTTCAACAACAGTACCTTCTACTTCAATAACATCTTTTTTGGACATAAGGTTATATAACCTCCATTTCCTGGCATTAATTCTCTTTAATTAAAAGAAGCCAATAATTTTCTAACATAAGCATTGTTAAATTTTTCTTTAGCTTCAATCTTATTTTTTATTTCATCTAAAACTGCTTTTGTAGGCATTAAATGTTTTATTTTTTTCTTCTTTGGATTATCTAATCTTCTTAAATCTCCATCTACTATTAATACATACTTATCATCTAAAATATCTATTATAATAAATTTTTTACCGCTATCTCTACCTGCAATAGATTTTACAATCTGTCCAATCTTAATTTTTTCAGTAGTTTCCATATTATTCACCTCTAGACAATTGTTAAAATCTCTGGTTCTCCATCAGTGATAACTATAGTATTTTCATAATGGGCAGATAATTTATTATCTAAAGTCACTACTGTCCAATCATCTTCTAGAACTTTTACTTTAAAAGTTCCTTCGTTTACCATAGGCTCAATTGCAAGAACCATTCCCTTTCTCAATCTTGGACCCTTTCCTGGTGGTCCAAAGTGAGGAATTTGTGGATCTTCATGCATTTGTTGACCAATTCCATGGCCCACATAATCTCTTACAACTGAAAAACCATTAGATTCAACATGCTTTTGTATGGCATGGGATATATCTGAAAGCCTATGACCTTCTTTAGCATATTTAATACCTTCGAAGAAACTATCTCTAGTTACTTTAATTAAGTTATCAGCTTTTTCACTAATATCCCCCACCCCATGTGTTCTAGCGGCGTCTCCATAATAGCCATCAACTATAGTACCGATATCTATACTTATAATATCGCCATCATTTAATTTTTTTAATCCTGGTATCCCATGAACTACTTCATTATTAATAGAAGCACAAATACTACCTGGAAATCCATGATAACCTTTGAAAGCTGGTTTACTATTATATTTTGTTATAAACTCATATGCTGCTTCATCTAGTTCTTTTGTAGTAATTCCAGGTCTTATTAACTCTCTTATATATTCATGAGTTTCTGCTACAAGTTTACCTGCTCTTTTCATCTTTTCGATTTCTCTACTACTTTTCAAGATGATCATTAATTTTCACTCCCAAGAACTTCTACTATATCATCAAACACTTTATTTATATCATTATAGCCATCAATATTAGCTAATATAGCCTTCTCCTTATAATAATTTATAAGAGGAGCTGTTTGATTTTGATATACATCTATCCTTTTAGCTACTGTCTCCTCATTATCATCATCTCGTTGATACAATTGTCCTCCACACACATCACATTCACCTGATATTTTAGGTGGATTGAATTTTACATGATAAGTAGCTCCACAATTTTTACAAATTCTTCGTCCTACAGCTCTTTCTACTAAAATATCTTTAGATACCTCTATATTAATAATCTTATCTAGAGACCAACCAAGATTATTTAATTCAATATCTAAAGCTTCAGCTTGGGCTACTGTTCTTGGAAATCCATCAAGTAAGAAGCCTTTTTTACAATCATCTTCAGTTAATCTATCCTTAACTAGGTTAACAACTAATTCATCAGGAACTAATAAACCTTGATCCATGTATTCTTTTGCTTTTTTACCTAACTCTGTACCCTCTTTTATGTTTTTTCTGAAAATATCTCCAGTTGAAATATGGGGTACATTATATTTATTCATTATACCTGAAGCTTGGGTTCCTTTCCCAGCTCCAGGTGGTCCTAATAATATAAGTCTCAAACAAATCATCTCCTTCTGGAGTTATCTATTTTAAGAATCCTTTATAGTGTCTCATCATCATTTGTGACTCCATTTGTTTAACTGTTTCTAAAGCAACACCAACTACAATTAATAAGGCTGTTCCTCCAAAACCTATATTTAAATTACCAAATGAAGATATAATTGTTGGTAATGTAGCTATTAAAGCTAATGCCACTGCTCCAACTAATGTGATTCTTGTAATAACCCTGTTTAAATATTCTGATGTAGGTCTTCCAGGTCTAATACCAGGTATAAAACCTCCATTTTGTTTTAAATTATTTGCATACTCAACTGGATTAAATTGAATAGCTGTATAAAAATAAGTGAAGAAAATTATCAATATTACACTTAAAATTGAGTAAATCCATACTCCAGGGCTTCCGTGTGGTGAAAGCCACTTAGATATACCAGCTGCCCAACTTTCAAAGAAAAATGCTAATGTTTGTGGAAATGCTAATAGCGATGATGCAAAGATAACAGGAATAACTCCAGCCATCAATACCTTTATAGGTATATGTGTACTTTGCCCACCATACATTTTTCTTCCTACTACTCTTTTAGCATATTGAACGGGAATTTTTCTCTGTCCTTCTTGAATTGCTACAACACCTGCTATAACTACAACAGCTACAATTACAAATAGAATTAATTCTATTAAACTAACTGTTTTAGCTTTTAACCAAAGGTTTAATGCATTATATATTCCTGAAGGTATTCTAGATATAATACCTGTAAAAATTATTAAGGATATTCCATTACCTATACCATTTTCTGTAATTTGCTCTCCTAACCACATTAAGAAAGCTGTTCCTGCTGTAATTGTTATTACTACTACTGCTATAGGTAAAAATCCTGAGCCAATTATAGCTTCTTGGAATAATCCAACACTTATACCTATTGCTTGAACTAAAGCAAATACTACTGTTAAATATCTAGTATATTGTGCTATTTTCTTCTTCCCTGCTTCCCCTTCTTTAGCTAATGCTTCAAGTCGAGGTATTACAATAGTCAATAACTGAATTACAATTGATGCAGTAATATAAGGATAAATATTTAGAGCAAAGATCGTCATTTGTCCAAATGCCCCTCCACTCATCATATTAAATAATTCTAATACTCCTCCACCACTGCCTTCAAATAGTTGTTTAATTATATCTTTATTAATAAATGGTATTGGTATATTTGAACCTAATCTAAATATACCTAGCATTAATACAGTAAATAATATTTTTTTTCTTAAATCTGGAATTTTCCATGCATTTTTGAGAGTTGATAACAATTTAAATCACCTCTACCTTTCCCCCTACAGCCTCAATTTTTTCAGTAGCTGATTTACTGAACTTATGGGCTTTAATAGTTAGTTTTTTATTTAACTCACCATTTCCTAAGACTTTAACGCCATCTTGTATCTTTTTAATAACTCCAGTTTCTTTTAATAATTCTGGAGTTACCTCTGTTCCATCTTCGAATCTATTTAAATCTTTTAAATTTATTATAGTATATTCTTTAGCAAATATATTAGTGAAACCTCTTTTTGGTAACCTTCTGTAGATTGGCATTTGACCACCTTCAAATCCTGGTCTTACACCACCACCAGAACGAGAATTTTGTCCATTTTCTCCTCTACCTGATGTTTTACCTTGTCCTGTAGCTGTACCTCTACCAAGTCTCTTACGAGGTTTAGTGCTTCCACCTTTATTAGGTCTTAACTCATGTAGCTTCATAGTCGCACCTCCTTACATTAATTACTCAACAATTTCAACCATATGGTTTACTCTGTTTATCATACCTCTTATCTGTGCATTATCTTCATGCTCTACAACTTGCCCTATCTTTTTAAGCCCTAACGCTTCAACAGTGCTTCTTTGTTTTTGAGTCTTTCCTATTTTACTTTTAATTAACTTTATTTTAACTTTAGCCAAGGTTCTCGCCCCCTAACCTGTAATTTCTTCTATTGATTTTCCTCTTAATCTTGCAACTTCCTCTGAGGTTTTAAGTTCACTTAATCCTTGGATAACTGCATTTACCATGTTTCTTGGGTTACTTGTTCCTAAAGATTTAGTTCTTATATCTTTAACTCCTGCATGTTCTAATATATCACGTACAGGTCCACCAGCTATAACTCCTGTACCTTCTGGAGCTGGCTTAAGTAAAACATTACCTGCACCAAATCTTCCGATAACTTCATGTGGTATTGTAGTACCAACGATTGGTACTTCTATAAGGTGCTTTTTAGCATCCTCTATTGCTTTTCTTATAGCGTCTGGGATTTCTATAGCCTTGCTCATTCCAACACCAACATGACCATTTTCATCTCCTACTACTACTAATGCACTAAATCTAAAGTTTCTACCACCTTTTACAACTTTAGTTATACGATTTATATTAACCACTTTTTCTTTTAAATCTAATTCACTAGCATCAATGCGTCCACGTTGCATTTATTCCCCTCCTTCTTGTTAAAATTTAAGTCCACATTCTCTTGCTCCTTCAGCAAGTTCTTTTACTCTACCATGATAAATATATCCACCTCTATCAAAAACTACAGACTCAATATTTTTGTCTTTAGCTTTTTCAGCCACAAGTTTTCCTACTTCTCTTGCTGCTTCTTTATTAGATGTAGAATCTAATTTTTCCTTTAAATTTTTATCTAGAGTGGATGCTTGAATTAAAGTAACACCATTTATATCATCAATTATTTGAGCATATATATGATTTAAACTTCTATAGACATTTAATCTTGGCCTCTCAGGAGTTCCATGTACTTTATTTCTCATTCTACCATGTCTTTTTACTCTTTTTTCATTTTTTCTTACTTTATTAAGCACTCTTATTCACTCCTTTCCCTCTATTTAGCAGTTTTACCTTCTTTACGTCTTACTCTTTCACCTTTGTACCTTATACCTTTGCCTTTATATGGTTCAGGTTTTCTTAAGTCTCTTATAACTGCTGCATAATTTCCAACTTTTTGCTTATCTATACCTTTAACTATCACCTTAGTATTTGATGGTACTTCAGTTTCAATCCCTTCTGGGTCTTCCATTTCAACTGGATGTGAGAATCCTAAATTAAGAATTAGTTTCTTTCCTTGCTTTGCAGCACGATAACCAACTCCAACTATTTCTAAACTCTTTTCATATCCTTTAACAACACCTACGATCATATTGTCAATTAATGTTCTTGTAAGTCCATGAATAGATTTATGTTTTTTATTCTCAGTAGGACGAGAAACTGTAATTTCATTACCCTTTATTTCAATAGTCATATCTCTATCTAATTGTTGTTCTAGTTTTCCTTTTGGTCCTTTAACTACCATGTAGTTTTTGTCATCTAATTTAACCTCAACACCTGATGGTATCTCAATCGGTTTAAGACCTATTCTTGACATGATTGCACCTCCTCATAGATCTAGTAATAATCTATTACCATACGTAGCAGATTACTTCTCCACCTACGTCATTCTTTTTAGCTTCCTTATCAGTTAATATACCTTTTGATGTAGATAAAATTGATATACCTAGACCACCTAACACTCTTGGAATCTCATCTTTTTTAGCATATACTCTTAGTCCCGGTTTTGATATTCTTTTAAGTCCAGTTATAACTTTTTCATTATCTCTGGTATATTTAAGTTGAATTCTTATTATTCCTTGTTTACCATCTTCAATTACATCATAGCCCTTTATGAAACCCTCATTTAATAGTATTTCAGCTAGTGCTTTCTTGATGTTAGAAGCAGGAATATCTACATTTTCATGCTTTGCATTGTTAGCATTTCTTATTCTCGTTAACATATCTGCAATTGGATCTGTCATTGCCATTAGAGCTACCTCCTTCCACTCTCACTTATTCTCTACCAGCTTGCTTTTTTTACCCCTGGTATTTCTCCTTTATATGCTAATTCTCTAAAACATATACGGCATATTCCAAATTTTCTTAAATAACCATGAGGTCTTCCACATATTCTACATCTATTATAAGCCTGTGTACTATGTTTTGCTTTTCTTTGTTGTTTCACTTTCATAGCTTTCTTTGCCATTTAAATCCCTCCTTATTATTTTTTAAAGGGCATTCCCATTAGAGCTAAGAATTCTCTAGCTTGCTCATCGTTATTAGCTGTTGTTACTATGATTATATCCATTCCATTAATTCTATCTACTTTATCATAATCAATTTCTGGGAAGATTAATTGTTCTTTTATACCTAAAGCATAGTTACCTCTTCCATCAAAAGAAGTTTTTGAAACTCCTCTAAAGTCTCTAACTCTTGGTAATGCAACATTCATTAATTTATCTAAAAAATCATACATCATGTTTCCTCTTAAAGTAACTTTAGCTCCTACTGGCATACCTTCACGAATCTTGAAGTTAGAAACAGATTTCTTAGCTTTTGTTACCACAGGACTTTGACCTGTTATTGATTTAAGCTCTTCTATAGCAGTTTCTAAAGCCTTAGGATTATCTTTAGCTATACCCATCCCGATATTGATTACTATTTTATCTATCTTTGGTACTTCCATTACATTTTCATAGTTAAACTTCTCCACAAGGGCTGGTATTACTTCCTTTGTGTATTTATCTTTTAAACGTGATGTCATATAATTGACCTCCTTTCAAGAAACTCTAGTCGATTGCTTCCCCGCTTTTTTTACTTATTCTTATTTTTTCACCGTTCTCTAATGTCTTATATCCTACTCTCACAGCCTTATTATCTGCTTTACTCCAAATCATAACATTTGATACGTGAATTGGCCCTTCTTGATGAATTATTCCACCTTGTTGCATTTGGGCATTTGGCTTTTGATGCTTTGTAACCATATTTATACCTTCTACTAATACCCTGTCTTTCTTAGGCATCACTTTTAATATTTTTCCTTTTTTACCTTTATCTTTACCTGCTATAACTACAACAGTATCTCCTTTTTTTACATGCATTAGTTACACCTCCCTTTATAATACTTCAGGTGCTAGTGAGATTATTTTCATGAAGTTTCCGTCTCTTAACTCTCTTGTTACAGGACCAAAAATACGAGTTCCTACTGGCTGTTTATCGTCTTTGATTATAACAGCAGCATTCTCATCAAATCTGATGTAACTTCCGTCATCTCTTCTTAGACCTTTTGTAGTTCTCACTACTACCGCTTTTACAACCTCTCCCTTTTTAACAACACCTCCGGGTGTTGCTGTTTTAACAGAAGCAACTATTACATCTCCAACTTTCGCATACTTTCTTCTTGTACCACCTAAAACTTTTATACACAATAACTCCTTAGCTCCAGAATTATCTGCTACTTTTAAGCGTGATTCAACTTGAATCATATATTACCCTCCCTTCAGTTATGCAAGGATTATTTTGCTTTTTCCATTATTTCTACTAATCTCCATCTCTTTTGCTTACTTAATGGTCTAGTTTCCATGATTTTCACCTTGTCACCAATTCTACATTCATTATTCTCATCATGGGCTTTAAATTTTGTTGTTTTCTTAACTTGTTTACCGTAAAGCGGGTGAGAAATAAATGTCTCAACTCCAACTACTACTGTCTTATCCATCTTATCACTCAATACTTTACCTATTCTTACTTTTCTATTTGCTCTTTCCATTAATTAGCCCTCCTTTCATGGAACTATTAAGCTTTTGATTCTTTTAGTTCGCGTTCTCTAGTTACAGTCTTAACTCTTGCAATATCCTTTCTTATTGCTTTTATTCTCATAGGATTATCTAATTGTCCAGTAGCTAACTGGAATCTCAAGTTAAATAACTCTGATTTTAAATCAGCTAGCTTTGTATTTAATTCTTTAGTTGTCATATCACGTAGTTCACTAGCTTTCATTAGCTTCACCACCCTCATCACGAGTTACAAATTTACACTTAATAGGCAGTTTATGCATTGCCAATTTCATAGCCTCTCTAGCTAATTCTTCTGGCACTCCAGCCATTTCAAACATTATTCTTCCTGGCTTAACTACCGCTACCCAATATTCTGGTGAACCTTTACCTTTACCCATACGAGTCTCAGCAGGTTTCTTAGTTACTGGCTTATCAGGGAAGATTTTAATCCAAATCTTTCCTCCTCTTTTGACATGTCTTGTCATAGCCCTTCTTGCTGCCTCTATTTGATTTGATGTAATCCACGCTGCTTCTAAAGCCTGAATTCCATATTCTCCATATGATATAGTATTGCCTCGAGTTGCTTTACCTTTCATTCTTCCTCTATGTGTCTTACGATGCTTTACTCTTTTAGGCATTAACATGACCTATTCCTCCTTCCTCTGGATATTTATTACTTATTAAGTTTCTCCTCTGATTGTTCTCCTTTTGTAGGAAGAACTTCTCCTTTATATATCCAAACTTTAACTCCAATTTTTCCATAAGTTGTATCTGCTTCCGCAAAGCCATAATCAATATCGGCTCTTAATGTTTGTAGAGGTATAGTTCCCTCGCTATAACCTTCAGTTCTAGCCATATCAGCACCATTCAATCTTCCTGCTACAGATGTTTTAATACCTTTAGCACCACATCTCATAGTTCTTTGAATGCTTTGCTTCATCGCTCTTCTAAAGGATACCCTTCTTTCAATTTGTGATGCAATATTTTCTGCAACTAATTGGGCATCCATTTCTGGAACTTTTATTTCTTCTACATTAACAACTACTTTTTTATCAATCATTTTTTCTATTTCTTTTCTTAAACCTTCTACACCAGCTCCACCTTTACCTATAACCATCCCAGGCTTTGCAGTATATACATTAAGCTTAACTCTCTTTGCAGCTCTTTCAATTTCCACTTTAGATATTCCAGAAATAAACATCTTTTCTTTTACATATTTACGTATTTTATTATCTTCTACTAAATAATCGGCAAAGTTCTTAGAATCTGCATACCACTTTGAGTCCCAATCTTTAATAATTCCGACTCTTAAACCATGTGGATTAACTTTTTGACCCATTCATATCCCTCCTTTTCCTATTCTCTTTCTTTAACTACTACACCAATGTGACTAGTTCTTTTTCTAATTTGGAATGCTCTTCCTTGCGCTCTAGGTCTCCATCTTTTTAAAGTTGGCCCTTGATTTGCATATACTTCTGATATATATAAATCGTCTCTATCCATATCAAAATTATTTTCAGCATTTGCAACTGCTGACTTTAATACTTTTTCTAATTTATCTGCACCTTTTTTAGGAGTAAATTTTAATATAGCCAATGCTTCGTCTACATTTTTTCCCCTCACTAGATCAGCAACTACCTGAACTTTTCTAGGCGAAATTCGCACATGTTTAGCTATCGCTCTCGCTTCCATTTTACTTCCCTCCTCACATCAAAATACTTCTATACTATCTAAGTGCTGTTTTCTTTTCCGTTTCTCCATGTCCTCTAAATGTTCTAGTTGGTGCAAATTCACCTAATTTATGGCCAACCATATCTTCAGTAATATATACGGGTACATGTTTTCTACCATCATATACTGCTATAGTGTGTCCTATCATTTGAGGAAATATAGTTGAACGACGTGACCATGTCTTTATTACCTTTTTTTCATTTTTCTCATTTAATTCTTCAACCTTTTTCATTAAATGATCATCTGCAAAAGGTCCTTTCTTTAATGATCTACCCATTAAAGTGCCTCCTTTCAACTGGTATTATCTATCTATGCTATTATTTCTTTCTCTTTCTTACTATAAACTTATCAGACTTTTTATTTTTCTTACGAGTCTTATAACCAAGTGTAGGTTTACCCCAAGGTGTTACTGGAGATGGTCTTCCTATAGGAGCTCTACCTTCACCACCACCATGTGGGTGATCGTTAGGATTCATAACACTACCTCTTACTGTAGGTCTAATTCCCATATGTCTCTTTCTACCAGCTTTACCTATTGTAATATTTTCATGATCAATATTACCTACTTGACCTATTGTAGCTCTACACTCTAACCTTACCATTCTAACCTCTCCTGATGGTAACTTAACTTGTGCATAATTTCCTTCTTTAGCAGTTAATTGAGCTGAATTACCAGCTGATCTTACTAACTGACCACCTTTGCCTGCCTTAAGTTCTATGTTGTGAATCGTTGTACCTACTGGTATAAACTTAAGTGGCAATGCATTACCTATCTTAATATCTACACCTTCTCCTGATTCTATTTTATCCCCAACTTTTAATTTATTAGGAGCTAAAATGTATCTTTTCTCTCCATCTGCATAATGGATTAATGCAATATTTGCTGATCTATTTGGATCATACTCTATAGCTGCTACTTTACCAGATACACCATCTTTATTTCTCTTGAAGTCTATTATTCTGTATTTTCTTTTAGCTCCGCCGCCTTTATGACGAGTAGTTATCTTACCGTGAGCATTTCTTCCGGCCTTCTTTTGTAATGGAGCTAGAAGTGACTTTTCAGGCTCTGCCTTTGTAATTTCTTCAAAAGTAGAAACGGTCATTTGTCTTAAGGCTGGTGAAGTAGGTCTGAACTTTTTAATACCCATTACGTTTCCCTCCTTCTTACTTACTATATATTACATTCCTTCGAAGAATTCAATTCCTTTACTATCTTCTGTTAATGTTACCACAGCTTTCTTCCAGCTTGGTCTTCTTCCGATATTCCTTCCCATTCTTTTTAGCTTACCAGTAAAATTCATTGTGTTTACCTTGCTAACTTTAACGTCGAATACCTTTTCTATTGCTGTTTTAATTTCAGTTTTATTGGCTTTCTTATCCACTACAAAGGTGTATTTACCTTCAGCCATATCATTCATACTTTGTTCTGTAATTATAGGTTTTCTTATAATATCGTGTGGATTACGCATTATGCATACACCTCCTCCACTTTTTTAGCAGCATCTTTAGTTATAATAAATGTATCATAATTTAATATGTCATAAACATTTAAAGTATTAACTAATGTAGTAGATACTCCAGGAATATTCCTTGCTGATTTTATAACATTATCATCTTTTTCATCCATAACTATCAACGCTTTTTTGCTTGAATTTAAATTCTTTAATATATTTCCCATTTCTTTTGTTTTTGGTTGTTCCATTTTAAGTTCATCAACTACAATTAACTCATTTTCTAAAACTTTTGAACTTAAAGCAGATTTCATAGCTAACCTTCTAACTTTCTTTGGTAAAGTATAACTATAGTCTCTTGGTTTTGGTGCAAATGCTACTCCTCCACCAACCCAATGAGGCGCTCTAATACTTCCCTGACGAGCTCTACCTGTTCCTTTTTGTCTCCAAGGCTTTCTTCCTCCGCCTCTAACTTCAGCTCTAGTCTTAACTGATTGAGTTCCTTGTCTTTTGTTAGCTAATTGATTTTTAACAACTTCATATAATACATGCTGATTAACCTCAACACCAAATATGCTATCCTTTAATTCAATATCATCAATTTGTTCACCTGATAGATTGTATAAAGCTACTTTAGGCATTTCATATCCTCCCTTCTATGAAACTTATTTGGAAGCTTTTACGCTTTCTTTTATTCTTAATAATCCACCTTTTGGTCCAGGTATTGCACCTTTAACCAATAATAGATTCTTGTCTGCATCAACTTTTACTACTTCTAAATTCTGTATTGTAACTTTTTTATGTCCCATATGTCCAGGAAGTTTCTTCCCTTTAAATACTCTTGATGGGTCAGATGATCCTCCCATTGAACCAGGTCTTCTATGGTATTTAGAACCATGAGTTTCAGGACCTCTTGATTGTCCGTGTCTCTTTATAACCCCTTGGAACCCTTTACCTTTAGAAATCCCACTTACATCAACTTTATCACCTACTTCAAACATATCAGCCTTTAATTCTTGACCTACTTCATATTCATTCTCACCATCAACCTTAAATTCTGTTAAATGTTTTTTGAACGAAACTTGAGCCTTATTAAAATGTCCTTGTTTAGGCTTATTTACTTTTTTCTCCTTAATTTCATCATAACCTATTTGGACAGCATCATAACCATCAACTTCTGTAGTTTTAATTTGCACTACATTCATAGGTCCAGCTTCCACTACAGTTACAGGAACCACATTTCCATCTTCTGTGAAAATTTGTGTCATTCCTATTTTCTTACCTAATATTCCTTTCATCAAATACACCTCCTATTTTCTTACAGCGGATTACTATTACAAGCAATCATTCTAAGTAAGAGTGTATTGCTTTTAAATGAAACTTCATCTATAAGCAAACTTATCTCATTACTTTCAATTATAATTTAATTTCGATATCAACACCTGCTGGTAAATTAAGTCTCATCAATGCATCAACAGTGTTTGGTGTTGGACTTGTAATATCGATTAATCTCTTATGAGTCCTTTGTTCAAACTGCTCTCTAGAATCCTTATACTTATGAACAGCTCTTAAAATTGTAATAACTTGTTTTTCTGTAGGTAATGGTACTGGTCCTGAAACCTTGGCACCTGTTCTCTTTGCAGTCTCTACAATTTTTTCAGCTGAAGCATCTAGAATTTTGTGATCAAAAGCCTTCAATCTGATTCTTATTTTTTGTTTTCCACTAGCATTTTTTGCCATTTACGATTCCCTCCTTCTATCGCATGTTTATTTACATACGACAGGGTTTTGCCGATACACTCATCCGGGTGTTTTTTATTGTTTAAAGGACAAATGATACAAAGCAAAGCCTGCCGCCCAATTTGAAAATTGGACATTCTCAGCAAAAATTTCCTGTACAACACAGCTACCTTTTGCTTCATCGCATGTCAATCGCATACCATAATATTGTAACTTAAAACTGATTAAAACACAAGGGTTTATTTGAATTTTTTATAATTTTTTAATATGAAATTAAAAGAAGGGTCTCCCCTTCTTTTAATTTCATTATGTCAATACTACTCTATTATCTCAGTAACTACTCCAGATCCTACAGTTCTTCCACCTTCACGAATAGAGAATCTT
>NZ_WSFU01000078.1 GCF_016820635.1 Anaeromonas gelatinilytica
TTTTTCATTATATAATTTTTTCCATGTCAAACTGTAATTATTTCTTTAATGCAACACTAGAACTATCAAGAGTCTTTTGAAATATACGTTTGTTTAGTTATAATTTTTATACTTCCTATAGCAGCTATAGTCATTATTAAGATTCCAATTAACGCGGTCCAAAATACAAGCACAAACTCACTTTCTTTTTGATTTTATCTTAAAACATACTATGAGAAATATTATGTATATATTGATTGATATCTTTTAAACTGATCTAAAAAAAATTATATTGATCCATAGCAATAACAAACATTAAAACTAACATACAAAATTTATTAATTTTTAGCATTTCTTTTCTCCAAATAATGAATGCTAAAATGGAAAATATGTCAACAATAATACTGACTGACATCATAATTTTTGAAGCAGTTAAGTCATTAATCTTAGCATTCCTCATCATATATTCTAAAATCATTGTAAAAAGCAAGTAAAAAGCTACAATTAGAAAATAATTCTTATGAGGTATGTTAATAAAAAATTTTTCTACCTTTGTCATCAATGATCTCATAAACTTTCACCTTCTATCATTAATACCTTACTAAGGTAGAACCTTGTAAGCTTTAGGACTTCTATAAGTTTTTCGCCAAAAACAATATTTCTTTCCACGTTGCATTTTACATCTTCGAGTATTATAAATCTTTAAAGTAATACCACCTCTTGGGTATCTATGTGCTAATTCACTGGCTACTAAATCTCCAAATGTTGTCAAAACAACTACTAATACAGTTGTTTTGGCACCAATTACACCATAATAAGCTAAAATAGCTGAAGCCATCGTAGCAGCTTTTGCTGTTTGTCCAGCAATATGAGCAATAGTTTTATAGCTTATTCGCTTGGTACCCAAATAAACATCACCACTTGCACGTGACCTTACTGTATTAATTTCAGCATCAAGAGAAATAGTTTCACCTGTTATGCTAGATAAAAAGTTCCATTTGCTTCATCTGTGTCCAAATTTTTTAATTCTGTTATAATTTTATTCTCATTTTCTAAAAATCCTTTTCCCGGCTATTATTGTAACAAATATTACTAATATTGTAAAACTATAATATAATCATACTTGAATTTAATCTCTTTTCAAAGAATGAAAAGTACAACAAAGGGAAATAACAATATATATCCATTTTACTTATATATTAATATTATATACAAAAATGAACTCTTAAGAGTTCATTTTTTATTTCACAATAAAATTTAAAACATTATATTAAAATCATAGACACTATTGTTGTAACTATCAACCCTATAACTACAGGTTTCAAATTTCTTCTAGCTAAATCAAAAGGACTTACACCACATATCCCTGCTGCAGGTATTAATGCCCAAGGTACTAATGTTCCTCCTCCAACCCATATAGCTGCTACTTGCCCTAAAGCAGTTAATGTTGCTGCTCCTCTTCCAATTGCTGTTGCAAATAATCTAGCCACTGAACCGGCTAATGATATTCCTGAAAATCCAGAACCATCTAGTCCTGTTATAGCACCTACTGCTGTTAATGTAACTGAACCTATTCCAGCATTTAATGGTACAGCTTGAGCTAATGCTAACCCTAAATCGTTAACAAGCCCAGTGGAATTTACAGGTAATACTTCTCCAAATACTGATACAAATCCCATATCTCCCATATAAAAAAAAGCTGCTATAGGAATTACTGGACCAAAAACTTCAAACCCAAACTTGAAACCTTTTATCAAAAATTCGGTAATTTGTTCTAAACCTTTATCTTTATAAGTAAACATTGAAATTAAAATCAATATAAATATAGATGTGCCACCTACTAAAGCTGTTGCATTCCCCCCTTGTAAATTTGCTTTAATCATGATAATTACATCTAAAACAAATAATATTGGTATACAAATAGAAAATATTTTTTTTGCTCTCTTTGATAATATACTTTTTACTATTTCCCCTTTTGTTCCATCTTCATTTGAATATAAAGTCATACCTACATCTTTTTTATCTATTTTTAATTTCCCATTTTTCATATCTTTTTTCAAAAATATAAATGCTGAAACTGTAGTTACTATACCCATAGTAGCTACAAGTGGTATACTAGCACTTATAACTTCTCCTACTGGTAATCCAGCAGCATCGGCAGTTAACTTAGGGGCCCCTTGAATTATAAAATCACTAGATAATGCAATTCCATGGCCAAATAAATTCATTGCCATTGCTACTCCTATGGCTGGTAACCCAGCCTTTATAGCCACAGGTAATAATACAGCTCCAATTAAAGCTACAGATGGAGATGGCCAAAAAAACCAGGATATTACCATCATAAATATTCCTATTATCCAATAAGCTAATGTTGGAGTTTTTATAAATCTAGTAAATGGTAATATCATAAATTCATTTATCCCTGTTGATTCTAAGACTTTACTCATACCATAAATAATAGAAATAATAAGTATCGTTCCTAAAAGTTCTGTAATAGCATATACCATACTATTAAAAACACCAAGTACTGCCTCAGATATAGACGAAGTTGCCACAAGACCTAAAATAAATATTCCTATTATACATGTTAATGTAGTATCTCTTTTTTTTATCATAACCCCCACTATAATTAAAATGAAAATCAAATAAATCCAATGAAGTGAATTTAAAGTAACTGACATAGACTTCCCTCCCATAATCTATAAGTTTATATCAGTTTATGCTTATTTATGTTCTTTGTGAGAATTATATTTTTTCTTAATACTATTTTTAATTGACAATAAAATGCAAGTCAAATATCATATAAATATATACTTAGAAAGTGGTGATTAATTTGGATTTTAGACAATTAGAAACCTTTGTAGAAGTAATTAATTCTAAAAGTTTTTCAAAAGCTGCCAATAAATTATTTTTAACTCAACCTACTGTTACAAGCCATATACAAAATCTAGAAAAAGAATTAAATATATCCCTATTAAATAGATCTAATAAAAATATCTCTCCTACAAGTGGTGGAAAAATACTTTATAATTATGCTCAAGATATTATCAATATGAGAGATATGGCTCA
This sequence comes from Anaeromonas gelatinilytica, assembly GCF_016820635.1. Taxonomy (GTDB): domain Bacteria; phylum Bacillota; class Clostridia; order Tissierellales; family SIT17; genus Anaeromonas; species Anaeromonas gelatinilytica. Next base: position 3,049 of record NZ_WSFU01000078.1, read on the forward strand.
ATTCAAACTTGGAAAATACAAAGGTCAAATAGAAGGAACTTTAGAAATTGCATCTAGTACTATTCCTAAACAATACATATTACCTCATATATTAAAAAGTTTCTTTTCAAAATATCCTAATATAACTTTAAATATACTACATAACAATTCAAAAGGAGTAATAAATGACATAATGGATAATAGAATAGATTTTGGTATTGTTGGAGCTAAATATAATAATAGACATCTAAAATACATAGAATTAATTGAAGATAATTTAATTTTAATAGCTCCTAAAAATAATAATCTTTCTAATTCAAAAAAATTAACTATTGATTTAGTAAGAAAAGAAAATATGATTCTAAGACACCAAGGATCTGGCTCACGCTTATTATTAGAAAAGGCCTTACATGATATAAATGATTCCATAAAATCCTTCAACGTAGTTATAACTACTGAAAGTAATGAAACCATAAAAAAATTTGTAGAATTAGGAATAGGTGTTAGTTTTATATCTGAATTAGCAGTAAAAAAAGAATTAGAAAATGATGTATTTAAAGGGTATAATATACCTGAATTAAATCTTAACCGCAAATTTTACTTTGTGTACCATGAAAATAGATATCTATCTCCCTTAGCAGAAACCTTCAAGAATTTTGTTACGAACTGGATAAATAAAAGAGTCGAACTATAAATTTATAGTTCGACTCTTTTATTTATGCTTTATAAAAAGCTCTATATCCCTTATATGTCATATATACATCAGCTTTACTTACTACTTCATAAGGTGCATGCATACTCAATACTGGAACCCCACAGTCTACAACTTCCATACCATAATTAGCTAACGTATATGCGATGGTGCCACCACCACCCTGGTCTACTTTTCCTAACTCACCCATTTGCCATATAACATTATTTTCATTAAATATTCTTCTAACATCACTTATATATTCGGAGTTAGCGTCATTACTTCCATTTTTACCTCCTGCACCAGTATATTTCACTAAAGTTATACCTTTATTTATAAAAGGTGCATTCCTCTTATCTAATACATCTGGATAATTTGGATCAAATCCTGCAGATACATCAGCAGATAATACTCTTGAATTTAATAATGTTCTCTTTAGTAATAACTCATTATAATTTTCTTTTGCCAAAGCCACTACCTCGGCAGTAGTATTTTCAAAAAATCTTGAATTCATACCTGTATTACCATAACTTCCTATTTCCTCTTTATCTGCAAATAATGCTACTGCTGTTCTTCTTGGCTTATCTACGTCTAATATAGCTCTAAGACTTGTATAGGCACATACTCTATCATCATGCCCATAAGATGTTATAAGACTTCTATCTAATCCAACGTCCCTTGATTTACCTGCAGGAACAGCTTCAAACTCAGCAGTTGTAAAATCTTCCTCTGTAATATCATATTTTTCATTTAATACTTTTAATATATTCAACTTTATTTTATCACTTAAATCCTTTTCATTATAAGGTATACTTCCTATAATAATATTCAATCCTTCTCCAGTAATTCCTTCTCCTAATTTCTTAATCGTTTGATCTTTTGCTAGATGAGGCAGTAAATCTGTAATCATAAATACAGGATCATTATCATCTTCTCCAATGGAAACATTTATTTTTTTACCATTATTTTTTACTATTACCCCATGTAAAGCTAGTGGTAAAGAAACCCATTGATATTTTTTAATTCCACCATAATAATGAGTTTTTAATAATGCTAATTCTGAATCCTCATATAAAGGAAATTGTTTTAAATCTATTCGAGGAGCATCTATATGTGATCCTACAATATTTATTCCCTTAGTTATATCTTCTTCTCCAATAACATACATAATAACTGACTTATCTTTATTGTTAGAATACACTTTAGTTCCTGGAACCAATTTTTCACCTTTTTCTATAAGTTTATCTAACTCTATGTAGTCATTTTTTTTCGCTATTTTAATTATCTCTTCTGCAGCTAATCTTTCAGTCTTGGAATTATCTAAAAACTTCTTATACTCATCTCCAAATTCAAATATTTTTTTCCCTTCCTTTTCATCAATTACATCCCAAATATTCTCCCATTTATGGGTTAATTTTTCTTGTAACTTTTTCCCTTGAGATTTTTCTACCATATCCATCCCTCCACTTTATTATCTAAATAATATAATATAAGTTAATTTAAATTGTGTCAATATTTTCTAAACTTTCACATAATACTATATATATCTTTATTCTTATAGACAACAACATATATTTATATTTTCTTAATATTATTTTTATAAGCGAATATAGCAGCCTGTATTCTATCATTAACTTCTATTTTTTTAAATATATTTGATACATGATTTTTAACAGTCTTTTCACTAATATATAACTTAGCCCCTATCTCTCTATTATTTAATCCTTCAGCAATAAGAGTTATTACCTCATATTCTCTTTTAGTTAAAGAAGATTTCTTAGATTCTTCCTTAGTAATATTAGAATCAGATTCTCTTACTAATAAAGGAGCTAGACTAGGTTGTATATAAGTTTTTCCTTGATATACATCTTTTATTGACTTAACTAAAGTATCTGAATCCGAATCTTTAAGAACATATCCATCTACTCCCATATTGATTGTTCTCATTAAATATTCTCTATCATCATGAATAGTTAAAACTATTATTTTAGACTCACACCCTATATCTTTTAACCTTCTTAAAGCTTCTATACCATTTATCTTAGGCATATTTATATCTAATAAAATAACATCTGGTTTTTTATCTATAGCCTTTAAAATAGTATCTTCACCATCTGATGCTTCACATATTACCTTTATATTTTCTTCTAACTCTAAAATTTGCCTTAATCCTTGTCTCATCAACGAATGATCGTCGGCAATCATTATTGAAATAATACTATTCATTGAGATCATCCTTTCTGTTATTTGGTAGTATAAGTACTATTTTTGTTCCTTTTCCTATTGAAGATTTTATTCCGAAAATGCCACCTAATAATTTAGCTCTCTCTTCCATTCCCATTAATCCAAATCCACAATCAATATCATCATTATATTTTTTAAGCGTATCCATTTCAAAACCTTTTCCATCATCTTTTATAATTAATTTTAATCTTGCTTCATTTACTTGAATTAATATAGAAGCTTGAGTAGCTTCTGCATGTTTTTTTATATTATTTAACGATTCCTGTACTATCCTAAAAACAGAAAGCTGTACATATGAATTCATTTTTGATTCCAGCTCTAATACATCCACATTTACTTCTATACCAGTTTCTTTATGAAATTCTTCTCCATATCTTCGTATAGTAGGAACTAATCCTAAATCATCTAATGACATAGGACGTAAATCATAAATTATTTTCCTAATATCTTTTAAACTTTCTCTTACAAGACTCTTTAACTCTTTTAGTTCCTTTAAAGCTTTATTTTTATCAATAGATATCATTTTTTCACTTATTTGAGTCTTAAGTACAACATTAGCTAAAGACTGAGCTGGTCCATCATGAATATCTCTAGCAACTCTCTGTCTCTCATTTTCCTGTGCTTTTATCACTTTAATACCTAAAAGTTGCTTTTTATTTAACTCATCAAATGTTTCAATAATTTCATCAAAGTCACCATTTAGATACTCTAAAGCTATTCTCACTTGTGATATCAATTTTTCAGCTCTTTCAAGATTCTCATGATTAACTTTTAATCTTCTCTCTAAATCATTTCTTTGCAATATAATATCTTTTTCTTCTTTTCTTTTTATTATTAATTCAACTCTAAGATTATTTGCCTTTTCATAGGCTCTTTTAATATCTTCCTCAGAATAATCTTTAAAGTTCTTACTAACATCTGCTAACTTTTTTCTACTTTTCATTTCTTCTAATTCTAATTTATCCACTTCTTTTATCAATACTTTAGTTTTGCTATTAATCTCACTAAGTTTATAATTTGATTTTTCACATTCATTTCTAGTATTTTCAGATATTTGAAATATTTCCTTTTTACTATTCTCAATAGCTTCTATAGTTTTATATAATATTTCATTCATCTTCTGTCCTGTTAATGTTTCTTTCAGAATTACCACCTCATATTTCCAGATAAAAATAACAAAAATTTATAAAATTTTATTGATTATCATTAAAATCCATTACCTCAATTTCTTTCTTTTCTACTTCTGTTAATACTTTTTCTAAATTAATAAGTAAAATTAATCTATCTTCTTTTTTCCCTACTCCAGTAATATATTCACTATCCACGCTGGTTATTATATTTGGAGTATTTTCTATATCTTCCTCATTAAACATTATAGTTTGTGAAGCTTCATCCACAACAAATCCTACTTGTTTATCGTTAATATTTATAATGACTAACCTAGTATTTTTATCAATATTTAATTCATTTAATTTAAATCTTTTCTTTAAATTAACTATTGGTATAACATCACCTCTATAATTAACAATCCCTTCGATAAAATCTGGACAATTAGGTACTTTCATTGGTTCTTGATAAGTTCCTATTTCTTTTACATTCATTATGTCTATACCATATTCTTCATTATCTAATTTAAAAACTACAAATTGTTTTTCTGACATACTTATTCCTCCTATTGTATTACAATTTTTTTCATATTACTTACTTATTCTACAAATTTTTAATTAATCCTTTTATTCTATGTAAAAAACATAAAATAATCTCTCAAAAAAAAGACTAAGAAAACTTTCTTAGTCTACTATTTCAATTGAATCAAGTTGCTTTTTAAAATTATTCCTAAATTTTTTTAGGTATTCTTCTCTTAATTTTTTTTGCTCAGCCTTTTCCGATAATGATAGCCCTTCTTTTTTTGATTTTCTAGCTAATTCATTTATTCTATCAATTTTATCTTTAGATAGCATATTTACACTCCTCTAATACTCAATAAATATATTTTAATTCATATTTAAAAAAATTTCAAGTATCTCTTTCTATAATTTTCTATTAAGACTATATTCTATATCCTTTATTATATCTTCTGATATAATAATTTTTTGAACCCTATTTATATCTTTATACATTATTCTATCTTCTTCTACTTTTTTAACTTCTTCCCTAACCTTTTCATACAAAATTCTACTTCCTTCTCCTAATCCTAAATTATTTCTTAAATCAATTGCTTGACAAGCAGTTAAGAGCTCCATAGATAATATCTTTCTTGTATTTTCCAATACTTCTCTAGCTTTTCTTGCCCCTATAGTTCCCATAGACACATGATCTTCTTGATTAGCTGAAGATGGAATAGAATCTACACTAGAAGGATGACAAAGAATCTTGTTTTCTGAAACTAATGAAGCTGCCGAATATTGAACAATCATAAACCCAGAATTAAGACCTCCCTTTTCTACTAAAAATGCAGGTAAATTACTTAAAGTCGGATTTACTAACCTTTCTAATCTTCTTTCCGATACATTTCCTAATTCACTTATAGCTATAGATAAAAAATCAAAACTTAATGCCATAGGTTGACCATGAAAATTCCCACCGGATATCACAACACTATCTTCAGAAAAAATTAATGGATTATCAGTAGCAGAGTTTATTTCTATTTCTATTTTGCTTTTTACATATTCTATTGCATCTTTAGTTGCACCATGAATTTGAGGTATACATCTTAAAGTATATGCATCTTGAACTCTTATCTCTCCTTGTTCAGTTGTCATATTACTGTTCTTAAGTATTTCTAATAAATTCTCTGCTGTCTTTATTTGTCCTTTATGAGGTCTTACTGAATGGACTTTCTTATCATAAGCAGTTATAATTCCATTTAAACCTTCAATAGTCAAAGCAGCTATTACATCAGCAACTTTTGACAGATTAATTGCATCATATAAAGTTAAAGCCCCTATAGCAGTCATTACCTGTGTTCCATTTATAAGAGCTAATCCCTCCTTAGAAGTTAATTCGATAGTCTCAATATCAGCCGCTTTCATGCCTTGACTTGCTGACATTCTTTTCCCTCTATAAAATACTTCTCCTTCACCTATCATAGGCAATACCATATGAGATAATGGTGCTAAATCACCACTAGCTCCTAAAGAACCCTTTTCTGGTATTACAGGATGCACTCCTTTATTTAACATTTCAATTAATGTATTTACAGTAGAGTACCTTATACCAGAATAACCCTTTGCTAAAGCATTAGCTCTTAGTAACATTATTGCCCTTACAATTTCTTCATCCAATGGATTCCCTACTCCACAAGAATGACTCATAATTAAATTTTTTTGCAATATTTTTGATTTATCTTTGGATATAAATATATCACTAAATTTACCAAAACCTGTTGTTATTCCATATACTATCTTTTCCTCATTTACAAAATCATCTACTATCTTTCTTGAATTATTAATCTTTTTTACTGCAGTCTCAGATAACTTAACTAATTGATTTTTTCTTGCAACTTTCACTACATCATCAATAGTCAAATTGTTACCATCTATAATTATATTTTTCACGAGTATCACCCCTATTCTATTTCTTATTTTTATATATTCAATATCTTCTTATTATTTTCCTCTAATATTTCGAAAAATTAAAATTATTGAACAATTTTAATTATAATTAAAAGACTATGCTTAATCACAGTCTTTTAATGGAAAAACTTCTACTGGTGTATATACTCTTTTATTATCTATTTGCTCACTTTTAAAAAGAATTAATTTATCTAATTTGAAAGGTTTATTTAATTCATTTTTTATATTCTCATTTATTTCATATATTCTATTTTCAAAAACAATTCTTCTTCCTAATGTTATATGGGGTATATATTTCTTTTTTTCCTTATGAAATCCTATAACTTCAAGATTAGTATCAATCTTGTTTTTCATTTCATAAATTTTTTCTGTTTCTCCTTTTAAATCTAAATACAATACTCTTAACACATCTTTTCCTCTAAAATATCCTAAATTAGTATATTTTAATTTTATATTTAAACTTTTTCTTGCTATTTCTCTTAATTTCTTTTTTATTTCCTCTAAATTATCTATAGAAGTTATACCTAAATATTTTAAAGTTAGATGAAAATTATCAATATAGACCCAACTTCCCTTTGATGCACTGGTTTTTAAATATTTTTGTATATTACCCAGATTTTTTTTGGTCTTCTTATCAAAATCTAAAGCTATGAAAGTTTTCAATCTCTACACCTCAAATTCTATATTTTAATAGAACTATCTCTTTGCTGTATTAAATAAGGCAATTTAATATGTTTTTCTCCCACATCTTCTTTTCCTAATGTTTTTATTATTTTTCTTATTGCTACTGCTCCTATATCATAAAAAGGCTCTTTCACAGTTGTAAGTTTAGGTCTTATTAAAGATGCAATAGAAATATCTCCAAATCCTGCAATAGAAATATCTTCTGGGACATTCAAATTATTATCATAACAATAATTTAATACTCCTATAGCTATTTCATCATAACCACAAAATAAGGCTGTCAATTTATCTTTTTCTATTGAATCATTCAATGCCTTATATCCATGAGCTATATTTGTACCTTTAGTTTCATATATTAATGATGAATCTAATTTCATTTCCTCCATAGCTCTTCTATATCCTTCATATTTTTCTATTTGGGTTGAACTTTCATCTTCCAAAAATCCAACAAAGCCAATATTCTCATGTCCCAATTTTATAAGATACTTAGTAAGTTCATAAGCAGCAAAATAATAATCTATACTTACTGTAGGATATTTATCTGAATTAGAATATCTACTTAAATATACAAAAGGAATATCATATTCATCTATTCTCTCATCAATTTCATCACTTAAAGTATCAGATATTAAAATCATTCCTTCTACTTGTTTAGTATTAAGAAGTTGAATATATTTTAATTCTTCTTCCTTATCTCCATATGTACTACACAGTAATATATCATAATTATACATCTTACCCACTTCTTCAATACCCCTTACCATATCTGCGACATAAGAATCAGCTAAATCTGTAATTATTACTCCGATTAAATAAGATTTCTTAGTTACCAGAGTTCTAGCTACTTCATTAGGTTTATATCCTACTTCTTTTATAACTTCTAATACTTTTCTTTTTACTTCTGGACTTACAGGTTTTGAATCATTTACAACTCTAGATACAGTAGATATAGATACTCCTGCAAGCCTTGCTACATCTTTTATAGTTATAGCCATTTTTTCACCTCCAAAAAAATTAAATAAGTGCAAAAATAATATTGGAAATTTTATCAACAAAATTATAAGTATTATAATCAGATTCCTTTTCTTTTATTGGAACCAATAACTGTATTATACCCTTCATCATTCCATTATTTATTATAGGAACAATTATAACTGATTGTCAATTAGGATTAACCATTAGATTATCTATCTTATTTATTTGTTTTCAATCTATTAAATATTCTCCAATTTTATTATTTCATAACTTTATATAATTTAAACAAACTTTCAGCTAAAGATTCTTTTTCTTTATCACTAAAATCTATTAGTTTCTCCAAAAGATATGCTTGACGTCTAACTAATACATCTTCTACTAATTGATGTCCTTTTTCTTCTGCTTTAACTCTTACTACTCTTCTATCTTTATCATCTTTAAATCTACTTACTAGATCATTTTTTTCCATTCTATCAACTAAATCAGTTATTGTACTACAAGCTAATGCCATTTTATTACTTAATTCTCCAATAGTTAACCCTTCTGAAGATGCTAAAAATTGTAATGCTACAAATTGAGGAGTAGTAATACTAAAATCTTTCAGTATTTCTCTGCCTTTTTTTCTAATTATATAATCAATTTCTCTTAGATTCTTCTCAATATCAACTACTAATTCCATAATAAGCCTCCAATTATTAACTTTATTTAAAATAATACCCTTGTTTTGCTTATAAGTCAATATTTTTGAAGTTTAATAAAGACAGAAGATAAGCTTAGTCTTCTGTCTTTACTACAAATAAAGGTAGTACTTTAGATAAGACATTAATATTTACTGGCAACTGTCCTGCTAATTCTCCATCAACATCTACTTGTATTTCCTTTTCAGATAAATTTTCAATCTTTAAATTATTAGTTTTGAAATATTTAACTTTAGGACTATTAACATGCTCTCCGGAGTATAGTTTTACAAATATCGTTAGAAGTTCTTGAAAATCAGCCTTTTTTATTACTATGCAATCTAATAATCCATCTTCTATTTCCGCTGTCGGAGATAATTTTTTAAACCCACCTACAGATTTACCATTAGATATTATAAATAAAAATACCTCTTCTTCAGTTGTATATTCATCACTGGTAATTCTAACTTTTATCGGTTCAAATATCTTTTTTGGTATTTCCTTTATACCTTCAATATAATATGCCATTCTTCCCAAAATAGTTTTATATTCCGAGGGTACAGTATGAGCTACATTAGTTAATAATCCGCCAGCTGCTACATTTATAAAAAATTTATCATTACAAGAACCCATATCTACATATGTAATATTCCAATCTTCTATCATTTTTACAAAATCATTAACCCCTTTAGGAATTTTCATATAATTAGCAAAGTCATTAACCGTTCCTGCAGCTAATATAGCTATTGGTAATTTTTTAGATGAAAGTGCAATTCCTGACACGACTTCGTTAACCGTACCATCTCCACCACAAACAATTATTGCATCCCAATTTTGTTTGCATGTTTCAATAGTTTCTGTTAATGCATCATCCTTTTCTTTAGTAGCATATTTCCCGATTACATATCCTTTATTTAATAAATTTAATATAATATCATCCATTTTTTTCTGTACTATTTGCCTACCAGATGATGGATTATAAATAAATTTTAATCTCTTCATTTTCATTTCCTCCTATAACATAATTCATATATTAATATGTTCTAAGATAGGATAATAATTAAAATAAAGGGATCTATATCAATTTTCCTACCATTAAAAACGGAGCATATAATATATTATTTAAATAAATATCCATTACTATAAATACTAATGATAATATAAAATAAGAAACTTCAATATTATTTTTACTAATTTCTTTACTAAATACATATAATACAATTCCTGACAATAAATTAATTACAATAGGAATGAGTATTTGGTATGATTTATTAAATAAAATTTCAGGGTAATAATAGCCATTTCCTACTTCATAATACAAAAAATTGTGAGCTATTATATTTATTATAATATAAATTCCTATAATAATACCTGCTTTAATTTTATCATTTTCACTATCCTTTTTTAAATATACTATATAAAGAATAGCTATTGGTACCAACAACATAACCATCAAAATAAATCCCCTTAATAATGTATAAGACATAGCTATAAGAGGTGATGGTATACTCCTGATTAATGAACTTTTATAATATGAAATATTGTCTCTATCTCTATTAATAAACTCATCACTAGTTCCAATAAAATTTAATTTACTCCCTTTGGTTATTATATCCTTATACGTCATAAATACATTATCTTTGATTTGCGATATCTGGACTTCATTTGAATATCTTTGAGTAGTAGATATAAATTCTACTCCCTTAATATTACCATTTTTCTCCATAGTAAAATCAAAAATATCATTAACTTTAGTATATTTATTATCATAGTTTAAGCCAGAACCTACTATATGTAATTCATTATTAACAATATAAGTTTCTATATCTGATTCTAAATTACCGATTTTATACATTGAATGATCTATCTTTTTATTTTCTATTTCAAATGTATCAAAGTCTATAATAGAATATTCTATATCATTACTTTGTATCCCTTGATAATTTAAATTCAATATATATGTAATTATAATCTTTTCATCTAAATAGTCAATATTAAAATCTTTAATTTTATATCCTGTATTATTATTTACTTCTCTTATCACAAGTTCTGACTCTTCATTATTAGTTGGAATCATGATTAACTTCTCATTACCATATCCATCATTAGAAATTGAAAATATGTATTCTTTATTATTAATTTTTTGATAAAAAGCATCTTTCAAGTCTAAATCATTTTTTACTTCATATATATTTTTAACCTGAGTATTATCCAATTCAAAAACTCTAATATTTTCTTCATTTATTGTAGTTATAATAATATTCTCTTTATTTCTTTCAACATTCATATTATCTACATTTTTAATTATTTTTTTAGTATTAGTAAATTTATTATCATTCAATTCGGTAAAATAAACATCATCTTCATATAGATATATCAATTTATTTTCCACTAACTTGATATCATTAACTTTAATATTAATATAGTTATCTAATTGAGTAGAGCCATTTTCTTTTAATTTTCCATTAATATCTAATATTTGAAAATTTAATAAATTTTCATCTTCTATGGTCACACTTAAAAGTTCATCATCTATATTTGATAAAAAATTCTTCTCTTTTTCATCAAGCTCCTTTAGTTCTAATTCATCTCCCCACTTATCAGTATATTCTAATTGTTGAATTTTCAAATGATTAATAAAATGTATTAGAGATATTATTATAATTAATATAATTACTATTGATATTGTCTTAATATAGTTTTTCTTCCCCATAGTGCCCCTCCTCAATGTCTTAGTATTATATTATTATACCATCATTCTTAATTTTTTTAATATTTAAAAAATTAATTTTTTGAAATAAATAATGAGAAGGATTAATCCTTCTCATTATTTATTTCTATTATTATTCTTCTCCATATTATCTAATATAGCCTGTAATCTACGTGCTTGCATTCCAGATTCTTCTGCAAACATCTTAAAGGTTTCACCTATTTCTGTATCTCTAATATTCTTAGAAAATGATTCATAATCTCTAACCATCTCCTGTGTATCTAATAATTTCTTTTTAATAATATCTTTTTCACTCATATCCATAATATCACCTCCATTGAATATATTTTTCGCATTTTAATAGAATATTATGAAAAATTCCATCTTTTATTTTAATTATATAGTGGTATAATGTTTAGAGAAACGAAATTATTTTTTTATAAAATTTGGAGGTATTCCATGGGACATTTTAAAACATTGAAAAAATTCTTTATAGAGCATAAAAAAAATTACTTTTTAGGTGTTATGTGGTTAATTATTGTGGATATATTACAATTAATTATCCCCCAAATTCTAAGAACGGTTACTGATCTATTAGAATCCAATAGTTTATCTACAGATGATTTATTAAAATATGCATTTTTAATAATCTTAACTGGAATAGGAATAGGTTCTGGAAGATATTTTTGGAGAATACATATACAAGGCACTGCTAGAAAACTTGAATACTATTTAAGAAACAAATTATTTTCTCATTTACAATCTTTATCTACAAGCTATTTCAATGTTCATAAAACTGGAGACCTTATGGCTCATGCTACCAATGATATTAATGCTGTAAGAATGGCTTTAGGTATGGGAATTGTTATGATTACTGATGCAATCTTCATAACATTAGCTGCCCTATTCATGATGATTAAGACAACAAATCTTATTTTAACTATTCTTGCAATGTTTCCTCTTCCATTTCTAGCCTATACTGTCCAAAGATTAGGTAAAGTTATACATAAAAGATTCAAATTTGTACAAGAGTCTTTTTCAGATTTATCAGATAGAGCTCAAGAAAATTTTGCTGGTGTAAGAGTAGTTAAATCTTTTGTTCAAGAAAAAGAAGAAATCAAGAAATTCAAAAAAGTTAATCAAGAAAATTTTAATAAAAACATGAATCTTGTTAAAATCTCAGGATTTTTACGTCCTTTTGTACAATTTATATCTGCATTAAGCTACCTAATTGTTATTTGGTATGGAGGAATTCTAGTAATAGAAAACACTATATCTTTAGGTGATTTCGTAGCTTTTAATAGCTATTTATCTCTATTAGTCTGGCCTATGATGGCTATAGGACATGTTATCAATATTCTTCAAAGAGGAGCGGCTTCCATGGCTCGTATTAATACTATTTTATTTAAAAAACCAGAAATAATAGAATCAAAAAATGCTATTTATGATAAAACAAATATCAATGGAAATATTCACTTTAAAAATGTCTCTTTTAAATATCCTAATACAGAAGAATATGCCTTGAAAAATATTAATTTAAAAATTCCTAAGGGAAACACATTAGGCATTGTTGGAAAAACCGGAAGTGGAAAGACAACTCTAGTAAATCTTCTTTTACGATTATATGATATTACTGAAGGAGATATTTATATTGATAACTTACCAATAAAGCAAATACCTATTAAAACATTAAGAGAAAATATTGGATATGCCTCTCAAGATAATTTTTTATTTTCTAATACAATATCAGAAAATATTGCTTTTGCCTTTGATGAAAATATAGATAAAAGTAAAATATATAATGCAGCTAAAATATCAGAAATATATGATAATATAATAGAATTTCCAAGAGGTTTTGATACCGCTCTTGGCGAAAGAGGTGTTACATTATCCGGTGGTCAAAGACAAAGAACTGCATTAGCTAGAGCAATAATAAAAGAACCAAGTATTTTGATTCTGGACGATAGTTTATCAGCTGTAGATACTCAAACAGAAGAAAAGATACTAAACAATTTAAAAAGAGTTATGACAAACAGGACAAACATCTTAATTGCCCATAGAATATCAACAGTAAAAAATGCTGATCATATTATTGTACTTGACAATGGTAAAATAATAGAAAGTGGTTCTCATGATGATTTAATAAATAATCAAAATTTATATTATAGCATTTATCAAAAACAATTATTAGAAGAAAAAATACAAAACATATAAGGAGGGATATCGTGTCGAATATACATGCAGAAGAAAAACTTACAAAATCTTATGATTCTCAACTTATGAAAAGACTATTATCCTATGCAAAACCATATTGGAAATTTCTTTTAATTTCTATATTATTATTAATGTTTGTAACTCTAACTGATTTAGCCAGGCCCTATATAATTCAAATTGCAATAGATGATCATATTTCTATAGTGAATAAACCATTATATGTTTACAATATTAACGAAAGTCCTGTTGCTGGTATTCAATTTCAAGGAAAAGAATATGTAAGAAAATCTATGTTAGAAAATGAAGGTTTTTCTTTGAATCAAAATAACATTAATACTTTAATAAAAAAAGATAATAATTATTATTTAGTAGATGGTGATATATCAGAAGACATAAATGATTATAAAATTTTAAACAACGATGACCAATTACAAATTTTAGCAGGAGAAATTACCTATAATGCTAGGCTTCTTTCAAATGAAGAATATAAAGAATTTAGAAGTTATGATATATCAAAATTAAATAAGTTAGGAATCATATATTTTACTATAATCATAATTGGTTTTATATTCAATTATATACAAGTATACATACTTAATTATACTAGTAAAAAAATAATTTATAATATTCGCCAAGAAATTTTCTCTCATATTCAAAATTTATCTTTAAAATTCTTCGATAATAATCCTGTAGGCCGTTTAGTAACAAGAGTTACAAATGATACAGAAAAACTAAATGAAATGTATACGGAAGTATTAGTAAATTTATTTAAAGATATTTTTATGTTAATTGGAATTATAATAGTAATGTTAAAAATGAACCTTAAATTAGCATTAATGAGTTTTATAGTAATTCCTTTTATTCTTATTGCTTCAATAATTTTTAGAATTAAAATAAGGAAAATATATAGATTAGTTAGAGTTAGACTAGCTAGAATAAATTCTACGTTAAACGAAAATATAACCGGAATGAATACTGTTCATATATTCGCTAAAGAAAATAAAAAATTTAAAGAATTTAATAATATTAATCAAAGTTATTTTGATGCATCAAAACAAGAAATCAAACTTTTTGCTTTATATCGTCCTTCAATAGAAATTATAAGATCTCTTGGAATAGCTCTAATAGTGTATTATGGTGGAGGAAATGCTATTTCAGGAATTGTTGAATTTGGTGTATTATTTGCATTTATTAATTATTTACAAAAATTCTTCCAACCTATTATGGAACTTACTGAAAAATTTAATATATTACAAGCTGCCATGGCATCTTCAGAAAGAATATTTCAAATTCTCGATAAAAAAGAAGATATTAAAAACATTAATTCACCTAAAATTTTGAATAAATTTAAAGGTAAAATAGAATTCAAAAATGTTTGGTTTGCTTATGAAGAAAATAATTGGGTTTTAAAAAATGTAAGCTTTACCATCAATCCAGGAGAATCTGTTGCTTTTGTAGGTGCAACAGGTGCTGGTAAATCATCTATAATTAATTTAATTGGCAGGTTTTATGATATAAAAAAAGGTGAAATATTAATAGATGATATCAATATAAAAAAAATTGACAAATATTCACTCAGAAAAAGAATTGGCATAGTATTACAAGATGTATTCTTATTTACAGGAGATATTAAAGAAAATATTCGATTAAATAAAAAAAACATATCTTTAGATGAAATAAAGAAAGCATCAAAACATGTGAACGCAGATACTTTTATATCAAATCTTCCTAGAAAATATGATGAACCCGTTATGGAAAGAGGGGCAACTCTTTCATCTGGACAAAAACAACTATTAGCATTTGCAAGGGCATTGTCATACGATCCTGATATATTAATATTAGATGAAGCAACATCTAATATAGACACTGAAACAGAAACTTTAATACAGGATGCTCTATTAAAATTAATCAAAGGGAGAACTTCTATTGCTGTTGCTCATAGGCTTTCTACCATTCAACATTCAGATAAAATAATAGTTCTTCACAAGGGAGAAATTGTAGAAATAGGAAATCATAATGAGCTTCTTAAAAAAGGTGGTATGTATTATGATTTATACAGATTACAATATAAAGAAGATTTTACAAACATAGATTCTATAAACCTATAATTCAAAAGGGTGAATATCATATATTCACCCTCTGTACTTCAACTCTTCTATCCTTACCACACTTTTCACATTTAAACAGATGAACACACTTATCATATGGAGCTCCATCTACCTTTTGAGTAATATCATTAGATAAATAGGGACTATAATCATCCAAATAATTCACTATAGCGCCTTCATCAACCATTTTACCTCCACAATAACTACATTCCTCTATTTCTTCTTTTATTCCATTACATAAAGGACAAACCATATCCATTACTAATACATCACCTTTTTAATTTTTAATATTATAATTACAACAATATAAATATTTTATTCGTAAATTTATTTTTAAATGATTATACATTTTTTTAGTATCTATAGAATAATTATTTAAAGAGGTGATCTCTTGAATAAAAGAAATTTCATATATGGATCAATTATATTAGCTATGGTAAATTTCCTAGTAAGAATCATGGGATTTGGATACAAAATCATCTTATCTAAATTAATAGGTCCTAGTGGTATAGGATTATTTCAATTAGTCCTTCCTATATTATCATTATTTATTACTATTACCACTGCTGGAATGCCTATAGCTGTTACAAAATTAGTTGTCAAAGAAGAATCTAAAAATAATTCATGCGGAAGTATAAAGATATTAAAAACTGCTCTTTTAATTGCAATTTCACTCTCTATTATACTTAGTGCAGTACTATTATTTTCCGCTAATTATATCAGTACAAATATTTTAAAAAACAAAGATATATTATATTCTTTATATTTTTTAATTCCCGCAATATGTATAATTTCTATATCAGGAATCATAAGAGGATATTTTTATGGATTAAAGAAAATGACAATATCAGGAATTGCTCAAATTATCGAACAGATATCCCGAATAGTCTTTGTCATACTTTATTTATACTATTCTTATCCTGTAGATTCTAAATGGGGAGCATTTATAGCCATTGTTGGGATTAGCTTTGGGGAGCTTTTTGGACTTTTTTGGTTATTATTTAATTATAGTATTTTAAAAGTAAAGAAAAGAAAAAAAAGAAAAAACTTCAATACATTATCATTATCTTATATAATACGTAACTTATTCTTTATTGCTATACCTATAACAATATCAAGACTTATTAATGTTATATTTCAATTAATGAATTCAATATTAATTCCTCAACGTTTAATAATGGCTGGATATAGTCATAAAGAAGCAGTAGAAATATTTGGAAGAGTGCTAGGAATGACTATACCTCTAATATTCCTACCATTTATTGTAACCTCAGCTTTAGTAATAAATATTATACCAAATATATCAGAATTAACTTATAATAATAAGATAAAAGAAATAGAAAACGATGCTTCACTATGTATAAGGCTAACTTTACTAATTGCAATTCCAATTACTTATATATATATTGCTTATTCAGCACCTTTAGGAGAATTCATTTATAATGATCCTTTGGTAGGAAAATATTTAGGAATCTTAGGTTATAGTACTATTTTTCTGTCACTACATCATACGTTATCAGGAATATTACATGGTTTAAATAAACAAATACAAGTTACTATAAATTATATAATAGGTATGACTTTTCAAATATTAGCTATATTTTTTCTAGTTTCAAATTCTAAATATGGAATATATGGATACTTCATTGGCTTTTTAACTTCAGCCTTTATTATATGTACATTAGATTTTATAACTTTAAAAAAATATATTAATTTTAAAATAAACTTAATAGACTATATTATAAAGCCTTTATTATCATCAGCTATAATGATCCAATTTCTAAAACTAAGTGATAATCTAATATACTATACCGAAGGAATTAATATCATTTTACATTTTTTCATATATATATTATCATTCTGTTTATACTTTTTATTATTAATAATTACTAAAAGTTTACCTTTAAAAATAATTCTAAATACACTTCCAAAATACAAAAAAAGCGGATAAAAAACATATCCGCGTAACTCAAGGAAGCCTAATTTCCCTGAACACCCTTCTAATACGGTAGGGGATTCCATCCCCTACAACCCTATTTTTTATTGTCTTCCAATATTTTCTGTGATTATTAAATTTTGTATTCAACAATAGTCTAAATAAACTTCCCTAGATAATAAAAAAACGCATAATTAAACCCTTAAGCTATGCTTAAGGGTCTACCCACGATGCCGTCATGCTCGTTAATTCATACCCGCTACTCTCGCAGGTGGGTGTCCTGCCAATAATTTCTGATGTCCTTTAGAAGGCTTACCATACATTATCAGACTCCAAACTCCCATATTATTTATGTCGGTTGAATTAAAGAGATTTTACGAACATCCCAGGAATACTTCTTTAATTAAATTATACTACAAAACATTCAATAATTAAACCATTAATTTATTCCTTATTATTTTCTGTTATCAGTATGATTTACATCTAATAAAAATATTACTCGAAATCAGGTTGTCTGGCAACCGGCACGTGAGTTCGAATCCCACTTCTTCCGCCAACAACAAACCCGCGTAAATCAGGGGTTTACGCGGGTTTTCTTATGCCTTTTTGCGGTGCCCGGTTTCGCTGCTTTTCTTTTTCTCATTTTTTGCCGCTTCTTTACCGCTTTTTTCTTCTCCTGCGTCAAGCTTTTACGGCTGTAATGTCTTATAATAGGTTTCAAGTACAGTTTTTTCTTTCGTTCAAGCCAAACGTTAACATACTGCGCCGTAACCGCTTCACTATTGATTGAAATACCAAGCAACATACCTATACCTTTCAAGGTATGTGTCAATATTTTGCCAACGGTATAAAAGTCGCCTGTCAGGTGATTGAATTAAAACGATAGCAAAAAAAAAGAGCCGACAACCGTGATTTATCTCACGAGTTATCGGCTCTGCGTCTTTGCATCTGGCTCTTTGATAACTGATATATTATGCTGTTTTACATTAACAATATTTTTCTTGCTTGCACTTTGAACAATATACATTCCGTATTATCCAAATCTATTCCCATTTGAAAAACTTTAGAGAAACAGCAATGCAGATAACAGCAAGAGCAGACATAACAATAATAGGTACTAAGACACTGTCAACTGCCAAGCCTAAAGAAGCAGCTTTAAGGAGTTTTATTCCCTGCGTCAGCGGTAAAATATCTGCAAGCTTTTGAAGTGCTGTGGGCATGACTTCATACGGCAGCGTCGCCCCGGAAAATATGAGCATGGGGAAATACAATACGCTTGCAATTACACTAGCTATTTTAATATTCGGAGCTATACCGCCTACCATCATTCCAATGCTGAACATGGATAGTATTACTAAAATATAACCTCCCAAGAAATGAAGTAGCGAGCCTTGAAGCTGATAACCAAAAAATATTGTTGCGGCAAGATACAGCAGTATCAGCGATACAACGGCATACAGCGTGTAGATAACAACTTGCACCAGTAAAATTATTGATGGACTAACTGGCGTTACCTTAAAACGCTTCAATATTTTCTTGTTGCGGTAGTCTGACACAACTAATGGCAAGCCCATTACACCGCCCGCACAAATTGAGATTGTGGCAAGCGCACCGAAAGATTGTTCTAAAAAACTATATTCCGCACCCTCAAACGCTGGCTTGTTTCCGTAGATGATATCAAGAATGACTAACACCACAAGGGGCACACAAATTGCAAAGATGAACATATCCATTCCTCGTAGCGAGAGCTTCAATTCTGTTTTTAACATTGTCCTAAAAGTTCTCATTCTTGTCCCTCCTCGTCTGTGTACCAAAGATACGCGTCCTCAAATTTATCATAGGGGCTTGCGCTGATAGCTTCGGATATCATACCGTAAAATATAATTTCCCCTTGTTTCAAAATGCAAATGCAATCGCACAAGGCTTCTACCTCGTCCATAAAGTGAGAAGTTAAAAGGATAGTTAGTCCCTTTGCTTTTAGCTCAGAAAGGATTTTCCAAACGTCCCGGCGTGCTTTTGCGTCAAGTCCGGTTGTTAACTCGTCTAAAAAAACGACTTTCGGATTAGGAATGAGGGCAAGAATAATGAACAAGCGTTGCCTTTGTCCTCCCGACAGCTCTGTTACAGGGCTTTTGAGTTTATCAGAAATCCCAAACCTTTCCAGCAAATCGAGGTAATTCGCTGCTTTCCGATACAATGACGCTGTAACTTCGCAAAGCTCCGATACGGTGATTTTGTCTTGATAGTTGGCTTCTTGAAATTGAACGCCTACTTTTTCAAATAGTTTCTTTCGCTCTGCCAGTGGCTTCATTCCTAAAACAGACACTTTCCCGCTATCCGATTTTTTCGTGCCTAAAATACACTCAATCGTAGTGCTTTTTCCTGCGCCGTTAGCTCCAAGTAAACCGAATACCATACCACGACCTACAGATAAGCTAACATTTTTTACCGCAAGCAGCTTGCCATAAGATTTTGATAGCTGCTCAACTTTGATTACATCTTCCATATGGATACCTCCTTATTTGTACACAAAAAGAATACCACCAATATAAACATTGGTGGTAAAGTGGAGAGTTTATTAAAATCTGATTTTCATTTCTTGTAGTTTGTCAATCATTTTTCGGGCGTTATTTTCTGCTGCCAATAACGAAACAATCAATTTATCGCAGACAGTAATAATGTCAGCGTCCGTCTTTGGTGTGTTCAACACTTTTTTTATATCAGCATTGGGATTTTTGGATAATTGCCGTAGCATACGCAAAATTGCTTCAAGTGAATAATTGGCACATCGGAGAGAACGAATGATTTTTAATCGTTGTATGTCCTCGTCAGTATATATACGATACCCATTTTGTTTGCGTTTGACAGTCAACAAACCGTTCATTTCCCAATTTCGCAGCGCGTCCATAGAAACATTCAAATATTCCGACACTTCTTTTCGTTTTAAGAAATGTATGTTTTCTTGCATTCCGCCGGATAAAGTTTGCTGCACAATTGTAATAGCTTCTTCTGCATTAACACGCTCCTGTTGAAGTTGGTCTAAATACTCTTGTGTGAGAACAAGAGCTTTATCAAAATCTCCTTTTGCCGCTATCTTTACCATTTCAACAATTTTCTTCCGCAATCCATTTTGCAATACCTCAATTTGAAAAGCTATACGGGCAAGCTGAAATTGCTGTATATGAAAATTCGTAAAAATTCGATACCCATTTGGCTGTCGTTCCGGTTTTGGTATAAGCTCCAATTCCTCGTATAGCCGTACCGTGTTCGGGTGTATGCCAATAATGGCCGCAACTTCGGCCGTTTTATATGTGTTCATGTATATTCATCTCCATTTTTGATAAAATACTAACACAAATTTAAAGTCTGGTGTTATAGTGGAGAGTTTTATAATATCAAAGAAATCAATCCAATTCAATACGCATAATGATTTATTTAAGTCAATAGTATGATATTTATAATCATATCCCAAAGAAAGGGTGAATTTTAAAATGTAATAGGGTGAAATATTATGAAGCGACAAGTAACAGAGGACAAATGAATATCCAGAACACAATCTAATAAAAAATGAGAAACGTTGCAGCTGATACCTACCCGCAACATGGCGGCGTATCTGCGGAAAATCGCAATCGACGGCTATGTAACCTAACTTACAGACAATTTTATTACATAAAATAGATTTTGTTTTATCATATATTATATATTCATTGAATATCCTATTACTCAGCTTTATTATCAAAAGATTTTTGAATAAATTAATATATTTTTAAATATGTGGAAGTCTATGAGTAGAATTAAAATAGGGTATTTTGTCAATGTTAAAATAAGGTATTATCCTTCATATAGAATAAAAGTCATTTAGTTCTTGAGCTATATTTGATAGTATAGTAGATTGAGATATTATAATATCTAGTACTATAGCAACTAAATTATCTAAACATCTTAAAGATAAAATTATCATTTTCTCTAGAGTTTCTTTTAATTCTGTGATAATATGTTCTTGAGTGTTAATCATAGCTAATCCTCTCTATAAGTTTATTTTTTGGACAAAAAATATTTT
>NZ_WSFU01000010.1 GCF_016820635.1 Anaeromonas gelatinilytica
GTAATCAAGTACAATTTAAGTAAAATTAAATTTTTTACTGGAAATTTGATGCGAAATCTCTGAATCTAATTAGTTTCTATTGACATAAGAAAATAATTAGATTAGAATAGACTTTAAACAACTAATTATAAATTAATAGAGCTACTAAGGAGTTGATATATATGACAGATAGAAAAAGAGTTGTAATTTCCAAAGAAGAAATTGCTGAAAAAGTCAAAACATTAGGAGAAGAAATAACTAAAGATTATAAAGATAAAAATATATTAATAGTATCTTTACTTAAAGGAAGTTTTGTATTTACTGCTGATTTAGTTAGAGAAATAGATTTGATGACTAGAGTTGAATTTATGACAACTTCAAGTTATGGTCATGGAAAAGAAAGTTCTGGTAATGTTAGGGTAGTTAATGATTTACATGTAGACGTTAAGGATTATGATATACTTATTGTTGATGATATAGTTGATTCAGGTAACACAATGAAATTTGTTATAAATTATTTAAAAGAATTAGGTCCTAAGTCAGTTAAATCTTGTGTATTATTAGATAAACCAACTAGAAGAGAAGTAGAAATTGAGCCGGATTATTGTGGTTTTACTATACCAGATTTATTTATAGCAGGTTATGGATTAAACTACGGTGATTATTATAGAAATATACCAAATATTTTTGTTTTTGAAGATAAATAAAAAAATAAGAGTTTAAACTCTCATTTTTTTATTTATAATTAAGCTTCAAAAGGTATTAAAAATAAATTTCAATTTTTAGATTTAATA
Organism: Anaeromonas gelatinilytica; assembly: GCF_016820635.1. Taxonomy (GTDB): domain Bacteria; phylum Bacillota; class Clostridia; order Tissierellales; family SIT17; genus Anaeromonas; species Anaeromonas gelatinilytica. The sequence continues at coordinate 774 of NZ_WSFU01000010.1, forward strand.
TTTATCCTCTTAATTCTTCTAGTATTTTTATTTTATTAATTGTATTATTGTCTTTTTTTTTGATGATTGTAGCTGGTATACCAGCTACAACAGTATCATTTGGGACGTTCTTTATAACAACGGATCCAGCTGCTACAACAGCACCTTTACCGACTTTAATACCTTCTAATACTACGGCATTTGCACCTATTAAAACATCATCTTCTATTATGACAGGAGTCTTACTAGGAGGCTCTAATACTCCAGCAATTACAGCTCCCGCTCCTATATGAACATTTTTTCCTATTATTCCTCTAGCTCCGATTACAGCATTCATGTCAATCATGGAATTTTCACCGATTTCTGCTCCGATATTTATTACAGCTCCCATCATTACTATAACTTTATTTCCAATTTTCACTTTTTCTCTAATTATGGAGCCGGGTTCTATTCTTGCATTTAATGTATTAGTGTTAAGTAGAGGAATTGCAGAATTTCTTCTGTCCCATTCAATTATAAAGTCAGTTATTGAATCTTGGTATTTATCAATTAAAGTTTTAATTATTGAATATTCTCCAAAGACTATTTTAAAATTATCATCGCCAAAATCTTTACAATTAGAAAAACATATATCTTTCAAATTTCCTTTTATATATACTTTGATAGGTGTTCTTTTTGTAGAATTTTTTATGTGATTTGCTATTTCATAAGATTCTTGTAGTTTTGAATCTCTATACTTCATTAGTTTTCTCCTCCCTTAATTGTTAAACAAATCATCCATTGTATATAATGCTGGTTTTTTATCAATTAAGAATTGTGCTGCTACTAGCGATCCTTTAGCAAATATTTTTTTAGAATTGGCAGAATGTTTAATTTCTATAATTTCATCTTCACCAGCAAATATTACCGTGTGTTCTCCGATAATATTACCTCCTCTAATTGAATGTATACCTAATTCATCTTTTTTTCTTTGGCTTTTATTAGAATATCTATTATAGACATATTTTTTAGAGTTATTTAACTGAGAGTTAATTGTATTTGCAATCATTAGAGCAGTACCGCTTGGAGCATCGATTTTTTTATTATGATGTTTTTCTATGATTTCTATATCAAAGGTTGATAATATGTTTGTTCCTTTCTTTAGCATTCTTAATAGTGCGTTTATTCCAAGTGACATGTTATAAGAAAGAAACATAGGAATATAGGTAGAAAATTTTCTTATTTTATTTAGTTCTGTTTCTGAAAAACCAGTAGTAGCAATCACTAAAGGAGTATTATTTTTTTTTGAGTAATCTAATAAATTATTTAAATAGAAAGGATTAGAAAAATCAATTATTACATCGGCAGCTTTATTTATATCTAAAATATCTTTATATACCGGAAAAGTATTATTATACTTATCTATGTTTTTATCAATTCCAGCAATAATATTCATTTCATTTTTTTTTATAATTTCATTGCAAAGAACTTGCCCCATGGTACCATTACATCCATTTACAATTATATTAATCATATCTAACACCATCTAATAACCCATAATTTATTAATTCATTTTTTAGTATATATAAATTACTTTCAGACATATTAGTTAAAGGTAATCTTAAATGACCTATATTTTTTCCTAGTAAATTCATTGCGGTTTTAATAGGGATTGGATTTGTTTCAAGGAATAATGCATCGATTAATGATTTCATTTTAAGCTGTAATTTGATTGCTTTTGTAGTATTTCCATTAAGATATTCCATCACCATATTATGAGTATCATTAGGTAAAATATTTGCTACTACAGAAATAACTCCTTTACCTCCTATTGAAAGTAGAGGAATAATCATATCATCATTACCAGAGTATATATACAAATCATTACATAGTCTAGCGATTTCCACTATTTGGCTTATGTTTCCGCTAGCTTCTTTTACTGCTGTTATATTTTTATGTTTAGATAATTCTTTTAGAGTTTTTGGTAGTACATTTAATCCAGTTCTTCCTGGAACATTGTAGATAATAATAGGAATATTAACATTATCAGCTAATTTATTATAATGTTCTATTAATCCTTTCTGAGTAGTTTTATTATAATAAGGAGTTACTATTAATAGACCATCAGCACCTATATTTTCAGCATATTTACTAAGTTCAATAGCATGATGAGTGTTATTACTTCCTGTACCTACAATGACAGGTATTCTTCCTTTAACTCTTTCTATAGTAAATTTTATTGTAGCTTTTTTTTCGTCATCAGACATAGTAGAAGCCTCACCTGTAGTACCACATACAATAATTGCATCTGTATTTTCAATGATATGCCAATCTATTAATTCACCAAGTTTTTTGAAATTGATTCCATTTTTTGTAAAAGGTGTGATAATTGCTACTCCAGATCCTTTAAATAATGACATATATAATATAACCTCCTATTTATTGAAATATCTTTTAACTAGCAATTCTGCAATTTGAATAGTATTTGTAGCAGCTCCTTTTCTTATATTGTCTGCTGCTACCCATAGATTAATCCCCCTTTCTAAACTATAATCTCTACGAATTCTACCAATATATACTTCATCTTTTCCTTCTACATCTAAAGCAGTAGGATATGTATTTGTAGATGGATTATCCATAATTTTAATACCTTCAAAGTTTTCTAATTCATTTATTAAAGTTTCAAGTTTGAAATTATGTTCTAATTCTATATTAATAGAAACACAATGACCATATCTAACAGGTACTCTTACTGTAGTTGCAGTTACTAGTAATTTTTTTTTGTTTAAAATTTTTCTTGTTTCATTGATCATTTTCATTTCTTCTTTCGTATAACCATTATCCATAAAGATATCTATATGGGGTAGACAATTAAAAGCTATAGGATGAGGATATTTTTTTGGAGGATTCCCATCGATACCTTCTTCTAAGTCTTGAATACCTCCTACTCCGGAGCCTGATACAGCTTGATAAGTAGAATAAACTATTCTTTTGATACCATATATATCGTCTATAGGTTTTAGTGGAAGAACACTTTGTATGGTGGAACAATTTGGATTAGAAATTATCCCGTTATGATTTGTTATTTCTTCTGGATTTACCTCAGGAACTATTAATGGTACATTTTTATTCATTCTCCAGGCGTTACTATTATCTATAACAATTACTCCATTTTTTTTAGCTATCGGAGCAAATTTTTTACTTATTTCTCCTCCAGCTGAAAAAAGTGCTATATCAATTTTTTCATTAAGAGAATCTCGAGTTAATTCTTTAACTGTATATTCTTTTTTATTAAATGTAAGTTTTGTATTTTTAGATTTTGCAGATGCAAAGAGATAAAGATTTTTTACTGGAAAATTTCGTTCATTTAATATTTGAAGAAAAGTTCTTCCCACCATACCAGTGGCTCCAACGATTGCTAAATTTATCATAAGGTCAGCTCCTTTAAAATTATATTTATTTTATAATATAATATATTAAAGATATATATTAATAATTCAACAGAAATCATATTTAATATAATATATTATAATTTCAGAAAATCTTTAATATAAAATTATATAATATGTATTATATAATTTTAAAATATGAAATAGGTGGTGAATATGATAAGTAAAGTAAAATTATGTAATAGTATCTAAAAAGTAAACAATAATATAATATATGATTATAGTATTAAGATTTGTGTAAAATATTTAAGAAAAAATAAAAAGATGAAGGACTAGATATATTCTTATAGAAGATATACAATCGAAAGATATGATAAAATATTAAAAGAATAAAGTATATAAATGTAAAATTATAGAATCTGGATTTTTAATATTATATTCTATAAATATATTGAGGAAGAGAGTTATTATATATTAATATTTAAAAATTTAATGATTGTAGAAGGAGAGATTTGAGTGGATAGAATTGAAAATAAACCTAAAATTATAGAAGGAAATATGTTATATTTAGTTGTTACAATGTTATTAATTACTGTAGGATCCTTTGCACAACGAAAGAATATATTTGTAGGATTATTGATAACAGAATATATAATAACATTAGTACCAATATTATTATATTTGATAATAAAAAAATATAATATAAAAAAAGTATTAAGATTAAATAAATTAACTAAAAAAGAAATATTATTAATTCCTGCTATTACATTATTAGCATATCCTATAGGTGCATTTTTAAATTCATTAATGATGATAATAATAAGTATATTTGGGGAATTATTAGAATCTCCTTTGCCATCTCCATCCTCTGGAGGAAGTTATATAATTGGCTTATTTGTTATTGCTATAACTCCAGGAATATGTGAGGAATTTATGTTTAGAGGGTTTCTTATGAGATGTTATGATAATAAAGGATATAAGAAAGCTATTTTGATTTCAAGTGTTCTTTTTGGTTTAATGCATTTTAATATTCAAAATTTATTAGGACCTATATTTTTAGGAGTATTATTTGGATTTTTAGTATATAGGACAAATTCTTTATTCGCAGGAATTATTGGTCATATTACAAATAATGGGTTTGCATGGACTTTAACATATATAATCTCAAGTTCAGATATACCTATGGAACAAACTGAAGAAGTTGGTATGCAAATATCTGAAACAATGAGTATTATAATAAGTGCTGTATTTTTATTAGCAATTGCTCTTGTTACTGGTATATTTGCATATAAGTTATACAAGAAATTGCCAAATCGTCAACTTGAAAATTTACATATGAATAATGAAGAAAATCAAGTAGAAATTATAGATGATATTGATGAGTCAAAGGATATTAAAATTAATAATATATTTAAATATATGCCTGTTATAGTGATTATGATAATATATATTTATTTGCACATGATCTTATATATATAAATGTAAATAATACAATAAAAAAAGCCAACTTGGGGGAAGTTGGCTTATAATAGCTTAAAGCTATTATGGGGGAGTGGGAAAGTAGTAATTTCCGACAAAGTATAGTTTACCACTCTTTAGTATGTAAAGTCAACATATATAATAGTATTTTAATAAAATTTTAAAATAATATTTTCTTTTAGAAATATTATTTTATATAATGAATATTTTCCTTTTTTGTTCTAATAATAGAATTAAGGAGGGATCTTATGGTGTCTAAAAATAAAAAAGAAACTATTGGAGATAAAATGAAATATGAAATAGCAGGAGAGTTAGGTTTGATTGATAAAGTAAATGAATTAGGATGGGGAGGATTAACTGCTAAAGAAACTGGTAAAATTGGAGGAATAATAACGGGAAGAAAAAGAAAAAATAAAGAAAAAAAGACGTAGAAAAAAATAATAATTAAATTATGAAAAGGGGGATGGAATTGGCATATGAAGAGTTTGCAGAGGTATATGATAGATTAATGACTGAAGATATTGATTATGAAAAGTGGTATAAATTCATAAAAAATATTTATAATGAATATAATGTTAGACCATATAATATTTTAGAAATGGCTTGTGGTACAGGGAACCTTACAAAATATTTTGCAAAGGATTATTATAATATAAGTTGTTTTGATATATCGGAGGATATGTTATCTATAGCATATAAAAAACTTAGAAATTATAAAAATGTATGTATTAGACATATGAATATGTTGGATTTTAAATTTAATAAGAAGTTTCAATCTATTATAAGTATATGCGATAGTATTAATTATATTTTAGATATAGAAGATTTAAAGAAAGTATTTAAAAATGTATATAATCATTTAGAAGATAAAGGAATCTTTGTTTTTGATATTAATTCTTATTATAAATTATCTAATATAATAGGGAACAATACATTTATTTATGATGAAAAAGATGTTTTCTACACTTGGGAAAATGAATTTCAAGATAATATCGCAAATTTTTATCTTACTTTTTTTGTGTACAGAAAAGGTATGTATGAACGATTTGATGAGTTTCATCAAGAAAGAGCTTATAGAAGTGATGAAATTATTGATTTATTAAAGGAAATAGGATATAAAAATATTTCGGTTTATGATGGATTAACATTTAATTTATCTAGTACTAAAAGTACTAGAATAAATTTTGTAGCAAGTAAATAGATTTATTTGGAAAAATTAATTGACATCTAAATAAGGCTATGATAAACTGTGTATATGGTAGGTAGTACATATCTACTAGCAATAGATTTTAGGAGGAATGTTTTTAATGGAAAAGGGAACAGTTAAGTGGTTCAATGCAACTAAAGGATACGGATTTATTACAAGAGAAAACGGAGAAGATGTATTCGTTCATTATTCTGCTATTCAAGGTGATGGATTCAAAACTTTAGAAGAAGGTCAAGAAGTTGAATTTGAGATAGTTGAAGGGGAAAAAGGCCCACAAGCTACAAATATTGTAAAACTATAAGAAAATATAATTATATTTAACATATAGTTAACGTAGCAATTAAGACTCCAATATTGGAGTCTTAATTTTTGTATAAAAAGGTTTGAATTTATCATGAAATAGAATAAATTTTATTTGTTTTTAGGGTATAATAAGCATTGAGAGTATATAGTGAATTGGGAGGATTTTAATGAAAGATTATGTAATTAGAGCAATGGATGAAGATAAATCATTTAGAGTGTTTATTGCAAGTTCTACTCACATGGTTGATAATGCAAGAATAATTCATAATACTAGTCCTGTAGCTACTGCTGCTATAGGGAGAACTATAACTGCTGCAGCTATGATGGGATTAATGTTTAAAGGAGATAAAGATAAAATATCTCTTCAAATTAGAGGAAATGGATCTATTAACAATATATTAGCAGTAGCTAATAATAAAGGAGAAGTTAAAGGATTTATATCTAATCCTAATATAGATTTGCCAAATAGAGAAGATGGGAAATTAAATGTAGGGGGAGCTGTAGGTAATAAAGGTAAAATAATTGTTATAAGAGATATGGGACTTAAAGATCCTTATGTAGGTCAAACCAATTTAGTTAGTGGAGAAATAGCTGAAGATTTAGCTAATTATTTTACTACATCAGAACAACAACCCTCGGCTGTAGCTTTAGGAGTATTAGTTGATAAAGATATAAGTGTAAAAGCTTCTGGAGGAGTTATAGTCCAAGTTCTTCCAAATATTGAGAAAGAAATTCTAAAAAAATTAGAAAAAAATATTAATATGTTATCTTCTATATCTTCTTTAATTGATAGAGGTTTTACTCCAGAGGAGATATTGAATCAGGTATTTGGAGAATTTAATATGAAAATAACTGAAAAAAATGAAATAAAATTTTCATGCGATTGTAATAGAGATAGGATGGAAAGAGGATTAATGAGTTTAGGCAAAAAAGAAATTTCAGAAATATTAGATGAAGATGGAAAAGCAGAGTTGGTTTGTCATTTTTGTAATAAGAAATATATTTTTAATGAAAATGATTTGAGAGATATAATAAACTCTATTTAATGTTAAGTGATTATTAAGGTCATTAAAGTGGCCTTTTTATTTTGCATAAATAAAGTATATTATTAGAAGGGTTTGGAAAATAATAATACTTGATACCATGTTTAGAGGAGGTATAATTATGGAAAAAATCATGAAAACGATGGATGGAAATGAGGCTGCAGCATATGTTTCTTATGCTTTTACAGAAATAGCAGCTATATATCCTATAACACCATCATCACCTATGGCTGAAAAAGTAGACTTATGGTCGGCTAATGGGAAAAAAAATATGTTTGAACAAGAGGTTAAGGTAGTTGAAATGCAATCAGAGGGAGGTGCAGCAGGCGCTCTTCATGGGTCCTTGCAAAGTGGAGCTTTAACTACTACATATACTGCATCTCAAGGATTGTTATTAATGATTCCAAATATGTATAAAATAGCTGGTGAATTACTTCCGGCGGTATTTCATGTAAGTGCTAGGTCTTTAGCTACTCATGCATTGTCTATATTTGGAGATCATCAAGATGTTATGGCTACAAGACAAACTGGATTTGCTTTATTAGCATCAAGCAGTGTGCAAGAAGCAATGGATTTAGCTGGTATTGCTCATTTGTCTGCTATTGAATCTAAAATACCATTTTTACATTTTTTTGATGGATTTAGAACATCCCATGAAATTCAAAAGATAGAAGTAATAGATTATGAGGTATTTGACAAATTAGTTAATTATAAAAAAATAGAAGAATTTAGAAAAAAATCTTTAAATCCAGAAAGACCCGTGATGAGGGGAACAGCACAAAATCCAGATATTTATTTTCAACAGAGGGAATCTTCTAATCTTTTTTATGAAAGAGTACCGGATATAGTAGAAGATTATATGAATAAATTGTCAAAAGAAGTAGGAAGAGAATATCATCCTTTTGATTATTATGGGGCAAAGGATGCCGAAAAAGTTGTGATTGCAATGGGTTCAGTATGTGAATCTTTAGAAGAAACAGTTGATTACTTGTTAACAGAACATGAAAAAGTTGGATTAATTAAAGTGCGTTTATATAGACCGTTTTCTGAAAAATATTTTTTGAGAATATTGCCATCTACTGTGAAAAAGATTGCAGTATTAGATAGAACAAAAGAGGCTGGTTCAGTAGCTGAACCTTTATATGAAGATGTTATGAGTATGTTTTATAAAAAAGAATATAAGCCTATTATTGTAGGAGGAAGGTATGGATTAAGTTCTAAGGATACTACTCCTGCACAATTAATGGCAGTTTTTGAAAATTTAGAGTCTCAAAATCCGAAGAATAATTTTACTATTGGAATTATTGATGATGTAACCGATACATCTCTTGAACCTGTAAATATTGATTTAGCGGATAATGATACTGTTAGTTGTAAAATATGGGGATTAGGTTCTGATGGTACTGTTGGAGCAAATAAAATGGCAATAAAAATAATAGGAGATAAAACAGATAATTATGCTCAAGGCTATTTTTCTTATGATAGTAAAAAATCTGGAGGAACTACAATTTCCTATCTTAGATTTAGTAAGAATAAGATAAGATCTACTTATGAAGTAAGTGATGCAGATTATATAGCTTGTCACAATAAATCTTTTGTATATCATTATGATTTATTAAAGGGTATAAAGAAGAATGGAATATTTGTGTTGAATTGTCCTTGGAGGGAGGATGAAGTAGAAGGAAAATTACCAGATCCTCTTAAAAATTATATTGCTGAAAATAATATACAGTTTTATATTGTAGATGCTATTAAAATAGCTAGTGATATAGGTTTGGGCGGAAGAATTAACATGATAATGCAATCAATCTTTTTTTATTTAGTTAATGTTCTTTCAATAGAAGAAGCTATTAAGTATCTTAAAGAAGAGATAAATAAGACATATGGTAAAAAAGGTGATAAGATTGTAAATATGAATTATCAAGCTCTAGAAAGAGGTTATAAAGAGTTAAAACAAGTTAAAGTAAGAGAAGAATGGAAAAACTTAAATAGTGGACACTTAGAAACACATATGAAAAAAGATAATAGATTTGTTGAAGAAATACAGATACCTATGGCTCGTCATGAAGGTGATGATCTTCCGGTAAGCACTTTTAGGGACATGGAGGATGGCACTTTCCCAATGGGTACAACTTCTTATGAAAAAAGGGGTATAGCTGTTATGGTACCACAATGGCAAACTGACAAATGCATTCAATGCAATAGATGTTCTTATGTTTGTCCCCATGCCGTAATAAGACCCTTCTTACTTAATAAAGAAGAGAAAGAAAATGTGCCAGATAATACCTTTGAAACTAAGAAAGCAGTTGGGAAAGGATTGGAAAATTATGAATATAGAATCCAGATTAGTCCTTTAGATTGTACAGGATGTGGAAATTGTGCAGATATATGTCCAGCCCCTGGAAAGGCTTTAGTAATGGTTGAGTCTGAAAAAGAGATTCCTAGACAAGTTGGAAATTGGGAATATGCAATAAATAATATAAGTTATAAATCTAATCCTATGAAAAAAGAAACTGTTAAAGGTTCTCAATTTGAAAAGCCTTTATTAGAATTTCATGGTGCTTGTGCAGGATGTGGAGAAACAGCTTATGTAAAATTAATAACTCAATTATTTGGTGAGAGAATGATTATTGCCAATGCTACTGGATGCTCATCAATATGGGGAGCTAGTGCTCCATCATTAGCTTATACTACAAAGAATGGTAGAGGACCGGCTTGGGCAAATTCTCTATTTGAAGATAATGCTGAGTTTGGTTTAGGAATATATTTAGGAACTGAGCAAATTAGATTAAGATTGAAGAGTTTAATAGAAAAAAAATTAAGTGAGAATTCATTATCTTCTGAGGAAACGGTTGTAATGAATAATTGGATAGAAGATTATGAGGATGGAGAAAAGTCTGTCAAGGCATCTATGGATTTAATTAATATTCTTGAAAAATTTAAAGATGGAAATGATTATGTGAATAAGATATTAAGAAATAAAGAATTCTTAACTAAAAAATCTCAATGGATAATAGGTGGAGATGGATGGGCTTATGATATAGGTTATGGTGGATTAGATCATGTGATTGCTAGTGGAGAAGATGTGAATATATTGATTTTTGATACAGAAGTATATTCTAATACTGGAGGGCAAGCATCTAAAGCTACACCTACTTCTGCAGCTGCAAAATTTGCTGCATCTGGTAAGAAGATTAAAAAGAAAAATTTAGGCTTGATGGCTATGAGTTATGGTTATGTTTATGTGGCACAAGTATCTTTAGGAGCTAATATGAATCATACAATCAAATCTATTACGGAAGCTGAAAAATATAAAGGTCCATCTGTTATAATATGCTATGCACCTTGTGTAAGTCATGGTATAAAAGAAGGAATGGGTGTATCTGTCAATAGAGAAAAAGAAGCTGTGGAATCAGGATATTGGCATCTATATAGATATAATCCGGATTTAGAGTTAACAGAAAAAAATCCATTTATATTAGATTCAAAAGAACCAACAAAATCATTTAGGGATTTTATACTAAATGAGATTAGATTTTCACAAGTGCAAACTACTTTTCCTGAAAATGCTGAAAAATTGTATAAGAAAGCAGAGGAAGACTCTATTAAAACATATAGAACCTATAAGAGACTTGCAGAAATGGACTATAGTAAATAAAGACAAATCTTTAAAGATTTGTCTTTATTTTTGATTTTTGTCTACATAATCTTTAGCATCTTCTACTTGATCTTTATTAGGAATAGGAACTCGAGATATTTTTTTTAGTTTATCAATGTTTGCCCAAGCTGCAGTTATATTTCTTTCAATAGGTTCAGTATGAATATTTTCTTTATTATATTTTTTCATATTATCACCTCATTATTATTATTAACATTATTTAAATATATTTGTATGGTATAATAATCCTAAGATGCAAGAAGGAGTGAGAAAATGAAATTTAAAACCGAAAAAAATATTCATACCTATGATTATTTATTATATGATATCGGTAATGCAAATCAGTTTTAAATATTTAATTTTAAATTATATTATAAAAGTTTAGTTAATCTCTTGACTAAAACCTTAAAATATGGTATACTGAGTTTCGTCGTTGAAAGTGAATTTTGTTGCCCAGATAGCTCAGTCGGTAGAGCAGGGGACTGAAAATCCCCGTGTCGGTGGTTCGATTC
>NZ_WSFU01000074.1 GCF_016820635.1 Anaeromonas gelatinilytica
ATTTTGCAATTCATTAGAATATGCTACTCTAGTTTGATATAATAGTCCAAAGGCTTAAATTCCAATACAACGCATCGTACATATACAAGTTTACTTTTCAGTGTAATCCCTTGTATTTACTAAATTTGCTTGATTTTCGCTAACTACTTACGCAAGTAGTTTTATTTATACACTAACATTCCCAAGGTTCTACCCCATGACTATATCACTTTCGCAGTATATGGGATTCACAATAGCTAATTAATATTGCATCACAAATTTAGTTGTTGTATCATTATCAAATTTTTATATACTTTTATAAAGTTCATAAGTGTTTTTACAACAGTTCACCTCCTCCTATAAAAAAACATATTATCAGTATAAAGTATTAGCATAAAAGGTAATTTTTATACCCAATTTATATATTTTTCTAAAATAATCTTTAAAACCCTATTCAGTTAATCCAATTCTTCTTATTTTAGTATTAATATTTATAGTAAAATCAATTTTGGAAAATTCTTCATCCCAATCATCTTTAATTTCTTCCCATAACTTAGGATCATGATTCATTATATATTCATTTATATTCAATACATCTGTTTTAAATTGATTTTGTAATTTATTTATAACTTCCATTCCAGTTTCTTCCATATAACTATTTATCTCTCGTTCTATCTCCTTAATTTTATCAGTACTCATTATATCTGTTTCAACAACAATACCTCCAGGTTCCATATATTCTTCTATAAATCCTTCATTTTTTATATTATAAGTGAATTTTATATTACCATCTACTACTTTCATCTCTCTCTCTACATGAAATCTTCTTATAATATAAGTAATAACAAATTTACCTTCATCTTTAACAATTGTAACTTTACCTTTATTTGATTCATCATTTAATGTTAAAACAATATCAGTCTCCATATCATTTAATTTTTCAACGACTTTTCTATCCTTTATAATAGAAGAACCTTCTAGTACAATTTCTCCTTTTCCACTTCTAATCCTACCTATTATAAAAGAACCATCTTCTGCTCTTATTTCAGTTAATACTTGACCTAAATCTTCTAAAAAATATCCTTTACCTACTTCTTCTCTACGATTAATATCTGCAATATATTCTCCAATAACAGGATTTTCTTCTATTTCTGTTAATATAACATCCTTTGCATTACCATCAGCTATAAGCATCACTATTTTTCGTCCAATATCAGGAGATCTATCCAATGCTTTAAGTACTTTAGAAAATTGCACCTGATTTTTAGCAAAATCTTCACTCACAATTATAACTTTTAAATGTTTAAAAAATATATCTTTATTCATTCTAGAAGCTACTTCTCTACTTATATCTGATAATGTAGGGCCCTCAGAACAAATTGTAAACCTTGGAGGTTCGCCATCACTTTCTTTTTCTGATGCACTTAGATTAGGGTATTCATAAGTCACTTTAATGCCTGAAGGATTTTCTTCATCTTCTACAGTATCTATTCCTATAGCTGTTACATATGCTCTCTCTTCTATTTCTGCCATGTCCCAACAAGCAATGTTAAAGAAAATAGTAATAATAAGCAATAGTAATAATAATAATTTTTTCATGCTTTTTTTGTTCCTTTCTTTTTAAATAATAAAACTATAAATAAAACTAAAGGTATTCCTAAAGCTACTACAGTCCCTAAATAATTGCTAAATATATTCATATAGTCATATACTTCAGCTATATTTTCTGGAAATACAGCTAATACATATATTACAGGTAATAATGGCATAGATATAAAATTGGATTCTTTTAATTTTAAAGCTTTACTTATTACTATACTTTCTTGAATTAATATTACAGCTAAACCTTGAAGAGCGATTAATGTCCAAATAGTTATAAATATTCCCTCTACATTTTCTAAAAATGCCCCTGGTATGTCTACTGTTTTCATAAGAAATAGTGTAGGCCATAAAAGATCTGCTGTTTGTTTTATGCCAAATTGAGTAACAACTATAATAAATATAAAAATATATATAAATCCTAAGAATACCGTAGACAAAATGTTATATTTTAGTGCATTTTTAGTATCTTTTACATAGGCAGTAGATATAAGTATTATCTCTGTACCTATAAAACTATATGCAGCAACTTTTAATCCTTGAAATACTTCTTTTATCCCGATTTGAAATAATGGAAGCATATTAGTCATCTTTAAATCCGGAATCAGTGCTAAAGATATAAGAAAAAAAGGAATAATGGCTAAAGGTAAAACTATCTGAACTATTCTAGCTATGGGCTCGATTCCCTGTCTCACAATATATACATTAGTCAAAAGCATTGTCATAATAATAACTTCTAAAGGTGTCCGAGATAACATAAACATTTTTATACCTTCAGAAAATACCCTGACCACACTAGCTGCTGCCCCAAGATAAAAAAATATAAATATGAAAATAAACATCAAAGCAATAGGTTTAGGTAGAGTATCATTCATTATTTCTACTAAAGTCTTACCAGGAAATTTCAATGCTATTTTACTATGAACGATTACTAATAATATAATTATAATTGTAGCTATTATTAGTAAAAAAACACCATCAGGACCAGCAATATCTGCCAAATCTTTAGGAAGTGACAGTATTCCTACACCTAATACTGAGCCAATAACAAGACCTGCGTTTTGTCCTTTGGTTATTTTATCATTTCCCCCTATCATCTTTTTGATCACCTACACTTTCGTTTCTTGTACTATCTATTTCATTAATACTGCTCATCCTCACTCTATTCTTTATATTTAAATATTCTGGTCTTAATCTCATGAATTTTTGAGGCACTCGTATAATACTATCCTTAAAATCTCTAAAACTACTTATTATATTTGAATATGGTTCCATATATGGTATACCAAAACTCTTTAAACTACATAAATGGGCTATTATAATTACTAATCCTAGAACTATACCATAAAGACCTAATACTGTTGCTAATAACATAATAATAAATCTACAAAATCTGAGTCCCGAAGCAATTGCAAAATTAGGTAAAGCAAAAGAAGATATCGTAGTTAAGGCTACTATTATTATCATAAAGGGGCTTACAATACCTGCTTGTACTGCTGCTTCACCAATTACTAAACCTCCTACTATACCAATAGTTGTACCAATAGGTCCAGATATTCTAGTTCCTGACTCCCTCAATATTTCTAAGGTTATTTCCATAATAAAAGCCTCAATAAATGCAGGAAATGGTACATTTATTCTGGTAGCAGCAAGATATAGTACTAACTGTGTTGGAAGAATACCTGGATGATAGGTCGTTACTGCTATATAAAAAGCTGGCAACAATAAAGATAACGGAATGGCAAGATATCTAACCAATCTTACTATGAATGCTCCAACCCATCTATCATAATAATCTTCTGCAGATTGTAATAACGCATTCCATGTAGCAGGTAATATGAGAACAAAAGGAGTATTGTCCACTACTATAGCTATCTTACCTTCATAAATAGCTGCGGCTACTCTGTCCGGTCTTTCTGTGCTTTGTAACTGTGGAAAAGGAGACTTCCAATTATCTTCAATTAACTGTTCTATAAATGAACTTTCTAATATAGCATCTATACTTATATCATCTAATCTTTTGTTTACCTCTTTCAACAATTCATTATTTACAACTTTATCTAAATACATTATTGCTATATCGGTTTTAGATTTTGTTCCTATTTGCTTATATTTCAACTTAAGTCTAGGATCTCTTATTCTTCTTCTAATAAGACTAGTATTTACTTTACTAGTTTCATTGAAACCATCTCTAGGCCCCCTCGCTACACTTTCTGTCACTGGTTCAGTTATACTCCTAAGTGGCCATCCTCTGGAAGATATCATAAGTATCTCTTTAAACCCATCCACTAATACTATAGTCTCTCCTATCAATACAGCATCTATAGATTTTTTAAGACATTTTAAATCTTCTACCTCTGTTATAGGTATATTACCTTCCTTAGATAATTTATATAAATTAGTTCCTACCATTCTTGGATTGGGAACTTCATCTCTCCCTTCATGCATCAATGCTTCTAAGACATACTCACTTACTAATTTCTTATCTGTTAATCCATCTATGTATATTATTGCAAATCTATAATTTTGCTTTTTTCCAACACTAAATTCCCTATAAATCACATCATCACAATCACTTAATATTTCCTTTATTTTATTCAAATTATGATCTATATCTTTAGATATAGGAATCTCTACTGTTTCTTGATCCTGATTTTTATTCTCTTTTTCGTCTTTCTTCAAAAAAATTCTCCTCTCTATAAAACCATTGTCAATATATATACTAAAGGTCCTATTGTAACTAAAGCTATAGATAATCCTACAACTACTTTCTTTTCTTTTACTAATCCCTTTTCTTCAAGAGTTTTTCTATCTATAAAAAAAAGCAAAAAAGCTATTATTAGATTTAATATTAAAAAGTAAAGATCCACTATTTCCTTTAATTTTTCCATAATCACCCATATCCCCTTATACATTCCTTTTTAAATTCTTCTATATAATATTTACTATATAGTTAGTTGTTATTCAATATAAACAATAAAAAAAGAGACCTTTAAAAGATCTCTTATAATTTTTCCCTATTATAATCTGATACTATATATTTTTTAGCAATCTCAATATGTTCTTCTGCATACTTTTTAGCAGCTTCTTTATTCCTATTCTTTATAGCACATATAATTTTCTCATGTTCTTTAGCTAAATCACTAGATTTATGATGACCACTTACATAACTAACCCTAAATCTTTTAACTTGTTCCATTAATCCATCTATTAAATCTACAAGAGTATCGTTTTTTGCAGCTTTAAAAATTATATTATGTAATTCCGTATCCTTTCTTACAATCCCTGATACATCCCTATCTTTAATAGATTTATTTAATTCTTCATGTTTTTTTAATAATTCTTGGAGTTCATCATCTTTTATTCTTTCTGCAGCAAGATAAGCTCCCAAACCTTCTAAACTAACTCTTATTTCTAAAACTTCTTTTACATCAGTTATAGATACTTCTGATACATAAACACCTTTTCTAGGCTCCATTATGACAAGACCTTCTAACTCTAACTTCCTTATAGCTTCTCTTACAGGTGTTCTGCTCACACCTAAATTCTCAGCTAACTGAATTTCCATAAGTCTCTCTCCAGGTTCTATCTCTCCTGTTATTATTGCTTCTCTCAAATGTTCAAATACTATTTCTCTTAAAGGTTTATAATTTTCCAAACTTAGCTTATCTAATTCCTTCATCAAATCACTCCTTGTATTAATCCTAGATTGTCTTTGTAAATAAGACATCCTTAATAATTTTTTTGAACCACAATTCACAATCCCTGCCTTTTTCATAATCATCAAAAATACCAAATACAGTTGGACCACTACCACTCATAAGACTTCCTAATGCCCCTTTATCTATCATTTTTTTCTTTATATCCTCGATTATAGGATATTTCTTCATCGTTACAACTTCTAATACATTAATCATATTATTCGCAACCTTATAGATATTGTCATCATGTATAGCTCTTATCATACTTTCAGTATCAGGATGATTTTTAACATCGTTTAAGTTTAAATTTTTGTATACATCTGAAGTTGACACATCAATATTTGGTTTAACTATTAATATATACTTATCTGAAAAATCACTTATTTGTGTAAGTTTATCTCCTATTCCTTCGGCTAGAGCAGTACCTCCCATTATACAATAAGGTATATCAGCGCCTATTTTAGCACCTATATCCATTAATTCTATTTGATTTAAATTTAAATCCCATAGTTTATTCAATCCTATAATAGTCTGAGCACAATCGGAACTACCTCCAGCTAATCCAGCAGCCATTGGTATTTTTTTATTAATTTTTATTTTTACACCTCTCTTTATATTAAATTTGTCAGTGATTATACTATATGCTTTATGTACTAAATTCGACGAATCTGTAGGAACTTTTGGATTAGTACATTCTATTCTTATACTTGACTTAATTTCCGTTAAAGTCACTTCATCTTTTAAATCTATTTGGTTCATTATCATATTCACTTCATGATAACCATCTTCTCTTTTTCTTAATACATCTAAAGATAAGTTTATCTTGGCATAGGCTTCCAACTTTATTTCTTTCAAAAAATCACTCCCGCGATTAAAGTTTATGATAATTTATGCTTTGTATTTATTATAACAAATATTGTATACATATAATAGCAATAAAAACAAGCTAGAGATTAATCTCTAGCTTAAATTGTGACATCTACAGTTTTTATTATGAATATTTTTTCTCCTGGCATAATATTATCCGGTGTCATTATCTCATTTACATCTATCAATTCCTCCATGGTTGTATCAAATTTTTTAGCAATATCCCATAAAGTATCATTATTCTTTACAGTATAAATCACAATAGAAGGTCTTTGATTTACATCTGCTTCGTCTTCCAATTCTACAGCTTCTGTTACAATATTTATATTCTTTATTCTATTAATAGAAGTATTAAGCTTAATCTTAGATTCAACTTCTACTTCTCTAGAACTTATTTTATTATATTCTATATCTTCAATCATCAAATCAATTTGAGCATTCATATCCTCAGTTATATCATCCATATCTATATAAGATTTAAATGGAAAATCACTTTTAACAGTCTTGATTTCTCCACTTTCTTCTCCTAAATAAAGCATATTTATACTAGATATACCTTCTATTACTACTTTACTATCTATTATTCTAGTATCAGTTATCATAGGTTTAACATCAATATTATATATGTCTTTAATTATTTCATAATCGTCTGATACGTCTAATACTCCCTTTATAATTTCCTTATTTACAATGGAACCAATATTCTCATTTATGCTTACTGATTCCTTAGATAAATCAATCTTTTTTTCTGTAGAATATGTATCTACAGTTATTTTCATTTCCTTATTCTCAAATATTTTAGCATCAATTTTAATCAATGACTCCAAATCTATTACTCTTAACCTTCCATTTACATCTTCTTTTATTTCATAAGATGGTTCCAATGAATATAATTTTACTAGATGATTCATATCTTTATTTATACCAGATATATCTACAAAATGGGTAAAAGGAATTTCATGTTTTATATTCTTAACCCTATTATCTTCATCATCTCCTAAATACATTACATTTCCTTTTATTTCACCTGCTACTATAACTTTATCTTCTACTACTTTAACCTCCTTTTCAAATGCCTTTATATCAATTCTCAAAATGTCTATTATATCTGGAAAATTTTCTGGTAACTCAAATGCATCTTTTACTATGGTCGTAGAGGAATTTTCCCCAACAACCTCATTATATTTAATCTTTTCTTTTAATACTTGAAGCCCCTTTTCTCCCTTAACATTTTTTAATATATCTATTGTATTACTTTTTGTAATTTTTCCATCTAGTGATATTACTGATTTTATTTCCATATTATTATCTTCTAACAATCTATAGTCTATATTCTCTACATTTGGAATAA
This sequence comes from Anaeromonas gelatinilytica, assembly GCF_016820635.1. GTDB lineage: Bacteria > Bacillota > Clostridia > Tissierellales > SIT17 > Anaeromonas > Anaeromonas gelatinilytica. The sequence continues at coordinate 7,498 of NZ_WSFU01000074.1, forward strand.
TCTCAGCTTTCATATCTTCATTTATTCCATCTATTAAAATATCTTCATTGAAATTTACCTTATCCCTTTTATTATAAATTCTATTTTCCTCTTCTCCCATATAAAGTGTTCTCATATCAAGATACCCTGACACCTTTACTTTATCATTATGTATTTCTATATTCTCTAATACTACATCCCCTTCAACATTTAATATTTTAATTATCTTAGGTTCACCTGAAGATGCTTCAATTTTTTTATCCAAGTATATATCCTTTTTATCCCTACTAACAATTTGGTCTATCTTAACTATGTCTTTTATTAATTCAATTGGCACACTGCTCCCTCCTCTTATACTTACCTTATAGTAATACAGGCATTATTCTACTAATATATCTATGCATAAGAAAGAGATAAAATGATTAATTCACACAAAAATTAATTTGATATGCTCTACTAAAAGTAAAAAACCGCCTATCTGGCGGTCTAGTATTAACTAATCTGTATTTTGTTATCAATGTCGCAAAGAGTAACCTCAACGGTTTCTGTTAATATATCCGAGTAGCTATATGATACTCTTCTTACTGAGTTATATCCCCCTTCAATCTTTACTACAAAAATGCTAGGATATGCATTTTCTAGAACTCCTTCTCTGATAGTAGTCTTCTTTCTACCTTTATTAGCCTTCAGTCTCACCTTTTCCCCTATATGGGTTTGAACATGCTCTCGGATTTGATTTAGAGTGTTTCGTTTAATCAAAGGATCACCTTCTTCTTTTATTTTAGCCATACTATGTTACTATAATGATAACACAAATTTTATCATATGTCAAAGTTCTAAATAATCATTATACTATTTCATTTATATTCTGTCAATAGTATTAATACTATTCTTTTGTTAATATTTATAATATTGAATAATTCCTTTTACAATTGATTCCGCTATCTTTTGCAAAAATTCCTTTTCCATTAATTTTTTCTCTATATCAGGATTTGTAAGATATTCTAACTCTATATGCAATGCACTAACTCTTACTTCCCTAAGCATAAAAAAATCAGCTAATTTTACCCCTCTATTTATTATATCAGTGTTCTGAGAAATACTATTCATTATACAAAGAGCTAAATTGATACTATCCCTATCATTTTTATAATGATAAATTTCACAACCATTAATAGAAGGATTATGATAGGAATTTAAATGTAAACTTATAAAAAAATCCGGACGAATTTCATTAGCAATCTTCACCCGTTGATTTAATGTTATATATTCATCTGATCCTCTTGTAAGAATTACTTTCCCACTATACTTTTCTAATTCCTCTTTTAGAATTTTAGCTGTATCTAGTACTACATCTTTCTCTCTTAATCCATTTATTCCAATTATATCTTGGCTACTACTTCCTCCATGACCAGGATCTATCATAAATATTCTTCCCTTTAATGGTTTATTTATACATGGTTTTTCTATTTCTTTTATTTTAACTCCAGTATAATAATATTGAAGTATTTCTTCATAACTTTTACCTAAGTTTGCCATCTCATTGGCTCCCCATTGACATACTCCCAATCCATCTCCCTTTCCTTTAGTTTTAATACTTATTGTTTTTGGAATTATACTAAATCTAGTTGAATCAATACCTAATTCATTTTTAATATCAATGCCTGCAAATTCTTTATCTCCTATCTTTATTTTGGATACTCTCCCTAATTGATCTCTATCAATATTTTGAATAAAATTTTCAATATCTATATTTTCAGTAGAATTTATAGTAGAAAACTTTACATTAAGCCTTTTAGATAATTCTTCTATATCCATTTCCACTTTATTCTGTATATTTGGAGCATTTTTACAATAATCACATAAAACTCGTCTTAAATAAAAACTTTTTGTACCTATTACATTTTCGGAATTTTCTGTAGACCCACCGCAAACATCATGAAATCTAGCATCAATAGGTTTATTATTAACTGTTATAATTAAATTTTTAGTAGATTTTATTACTTCTCTTATCTTCTTAAGATTGTTTTCTGATAAAGATTTATATTTTTCTAATATATCCTCTCCTAAAAAATGTTCTCCATTACAAATATCACACCCTCTATGATAAGAAGATCCTTCTCCCCCAAAAATCTTCATTTTTCTTACTAAATTTGTTCTTGCTATTATTGCATTTGCCTTTAAAGCTTCTATATTAAAATCTATAGGACACTGAGATAATATGATTATTTCTATTACATCATCTATCAATATTTCATCAATATTTCCTTTTTCATGATTATACATTTTTATATAAATATCTTTATCTTTTCTCAAATTAATACCTCCTAGCAGTAGCAAATATCCTATTTGTCTATACATAATATTTTAATTATTTATCCTCTAAAATTTCTGATATAATACATAGTATGATTAAATATTTATACTGTTCATGATATATTTAGGAATAATTGGGTATATATACACAAAATTTTGATCTAAGATTAGAAAAAATACGATCTGTTTTTCTAAGTAAAAAAAGTAAGCCATGGGTAAACATGACTTACTCTCAATTTCAAAACATATTTTTTCTTACCAATATTATCACTACTATAGCTGATAAAGCTATCGACCCTCCTAATATCATCAAAAATGCATAAGGAGAATTTTGTAGAGGCAATCCCACATTCATACCATAAAAACTAGCAATCATCGTAGGTATAGACATAACTATTGTTATAGACGTCAACACCTTCATAACTATATTTAAATTATTGGATATAACTGAAGCAAATGCATCCATCATACCACTTAATATATTACTATATATACTTGCCATTTCTATAGCTTGTTTATTTTCTATTAATACATCTTCTAATAGATCCTCATCTTCTGGATATAATTTAACCGATTCTGACTTCAATATTTTTTCCATTACTATATCGTTAGCTTTTAGAGATGTTGAAAAATAAACTAAACTTTTCTCTAAATCTAAAAGTTGGATTAATTCCTTATTTTTCATAGATTTATGAAGTTGCTTTTCTATAGAATTACTTATTTTATTTATCTGTTTCAAATAAATTAAATATCTTGCTGCCATTCTATATAATATTTGAAGTACAAATCTCGTCTTTTTAAATGTATAAAAACTTTTTACCTTACCTTCTACAAATTGTTCTACAATTGAATTTTCTTTAAGACATATAGTAATTATATATTTTTTATATAAAATAATTCCTAAAGGAAATGTTGAATAAACATAAGAACTATCTTCTTTTTCAACCATTGGTATATCTACTAAAATAAATGTTTGATTATCTTCAATTTCAAGTCTTGAAGTTTCTTCGTCATCTAATGGAGCCTTAAGAAAATCCATATCTACGTTTAACTCTTTATGAACTTTATTTAATTCTTCATCAGTAGGATTAGTTAAATCTATCCAGCATCCATCTTGAAAATCATCTAATTGTAATAGAGTTCTGTCTACTGTTTTGTATATGTTAAGCATAATTTCACCTCTTATATTCCCTTTTTATGACTCTATTACACTCTTAATAGTGAAAATAGAATCAGAAAAGGGGTTTTTTGTTATTATAATTCTAAAATATCGCCTAGGACCGTCATCCATTTTCACCACTCCTTTTTGCCGAATATTACTATATATATGATATTCTATTATCTATTATTTTGCAAGAAAGCAAAATATAGATAATCTATTTAAATCAAATAAATTATCTATATTTATAATTAATGTATTCACATTTATTTAATATATTTATCTAATACATTAATAATTTCGTTTATTTTTTCATCTCCCTTACCTTCCAAAATAGCCTCTGTAACACAACTTCTTATATGTCCATCTAATACGTTTAGATTAGCCTTTTTTAATAACCCTTGAACAGATAAAATTTGTTTAGATATATCTACACAATATCTATCATCTTCTAACATTTTTATTATACCTTCTATTTGACCTTTAGAAGTTTTTAGTAAATTTAGTGCCTTTTTTTTCTCATTAGTCATCTTTACCACCTCAATATATAAATATGTGGGGCTTTCAGCCCCACAATTAATGAATTTAATTTATATAACCTTAATATCTACTACTTCATAACCGGCTTCTTCAACAGCCTTCCTTAATGCATCATCATTGAGGTTATGTCCCTCTACTTCAACTGTTTTACTTGATAAATCTGCTTTTGCACTATTTACTTCACTAAGATCCATTAAAGACTTTTCTACCGTATTCGTACAGTGACCACAACTCATGCCTTCTACTGTTAATATTTTTTTCACAATACTCGCTCCTCTCCATTATTATTTTACTTTAACCCTTTTTAATCTAAGAGAATTACTTACTACTGATACAGAGCTAAATGCCATAGCTGCTCCTGCTATCATTGGATTTAATAAGCCCGATGCTGCTAATGGTATTCCTGCTGTATTGTAAGCGAATGCCCAAAATAGATTCTGTTTTATAGTTCTCATTGTCTTTCTACTTAATTTTACAGCTGTAACTATATCTTTAAGATCTCCCTTCATCAAAGTAATATCTGCTGCCTCAATAGCTACATCTGTTCCTGTACCTATAGCAAACCCTACATCTGCTTGCGCTAATGCTGGAGCATCATTTATTCCATCTCCTACCATAGCTACATGCTTACCTTCTTTTTTAATTCTCTCTACATTTTCTGCTTTATGTTCAGGCAAAACTTCTGCTATAACATTATCTATTCCAACTTCTCTAGCTATAGCTTTAGCTGTTCTTTCATTATCTCCTGTTATCATATATATTTCAAGATTCATTTTCTTTAAAGCATTAATTGCTTCCTTCGAGCTTTCCTTTATAGTGTCAGCTACTGCTATAATTCCTCTCAATTCATCATCTATAGAAAGAATCATCGCAGTTTTGCCTTCTGTTTCTAATCTTTCTATATCCGTTGAAGCTTTTGATATGTCTATATTTTCTCTATTCATCAATCTTCTATTTCCTAAATATATATTTTTCTCATTCATATTAGCATATATACCATGACCAGGAATTGCTTCAAAGTTTTTTACTTCATATGTTTCAATATCATCATCTTTTGCCCTATTTACTATAGCTTCTGCTAAAGGATGTTCTGAGCCTTTCTCTGCTGAAGATGATATTCTTAATACTTCTTCTTTATCTAAATTATAACCTATTATATCTGTAACTTCAGGTTTACCCTTAGTTATTGTACCTGTTTTATCAAATATTATAGAATCTGTTTTATGAGTTCTTTCTAAATACTCTCCACCCTTTATAAGAATCCCATTTTCTGCTCCTTTACCGGTACCTACCATTATAGCAGTTGGTGTTGCTAGTCCTAACGCACAAGGACAAGCTATAACTAATACAGACACTGCACTTATAAGAGAAGGATTAATATCTCTTGTTGTTATCATCCATATAATAAAAGATACCAAAGCTATACCAATTACTACAGGAACAAATATACCAGATACCTTATCTGCTAGTCTTTGAACTGGAGCCTTCGATCCTTGAGCTTCTTCCACTAATTTAATTATTTGTGAAAGAGCAGTATCCTTACCTATTTTTGTTGCTTCAAATTTAAATGTACCATGTTTATTAATGGTTGAACCAATCACTTCATCTCCTGTATTTTTCTCCACCGGAATACTTTCTCCTGTTAACATTGATTCATCAACAGTTGATTTCCCATCTATCATCTTACCATCTACAGGTATCTTCTCTCCAGGTCGAACTATTATAGTATCTCCTACTTCCACTTCTTCTACTGGTATATCTATTTCTTCTTCGTTTCTTACTACTCTTGCAGTTTTAGCCTGAAGTCCCATAAGCTTCTTCATAGCTTCTGAAGTTTTACCTTTAGCTATTGCCTCCATTAATTTACCTAATATTATAAGGGTGATTATTACTGCAGAAGATTCAAAATAATAATGGTCTATTCCTGCAATTACATTATATATACTATAAAAGTAAGCTGCTGATGTACCCATGGCAACAAGTACATCCATATTTGCTCCTCCACCTCTCAATGCATGATAAGCACCTTTATAGAATCTATATCCTATAATAAATTGTACTGGAGTAGCTAATATAAATTGAAACCATCCATTACTTAATACAGTATGAACTCCTGCCATATGGAAAAACATGGCTGAAAACAAAGGAATACTAAGTATTAAAGAAATTATAAATAATGTTTTTAACTCTTTTATTTCCTTTTCCCTTGCTTCCTTTTGTTTATCTACACTATCTTCCTTTTCCTTAAATGCTTTATACCCTGCTTTTTCTACCGCATTAATCATATCCTTTATTTCTATATCTTCAGATGTATATTCTACTGTAGTTTTATTAGTTGCTATATTCACATTAACTTCTCCTACACCTTCAAGAGCTTTTAACGATTTCTCAACTCTTGCAGCACAAGCAGAACAAGTCATACCTTCAATATCAAGTCTTATTTTTTCCATTGAAGGCTCATACCCTGATTTTTTAACCGTATCCATCAATCCCTTTATATTAACCTTTTCAGGATTATATTTCACTGTTACTTTCTCAGCAATCAAATTTACTACTGCTGATTCAACTCCATTAACTTTTGATAGAGAACCCTCTACCCTACTAGCACAGGATGCTCAAGTCATTCCAGATACTTTAAAACTTATTTTTTCTATTGCCATATTTTCAACTCCTTTCTTGCCCCTCCCATGTATGGGTTGGGTTACTATGCTTTGATTGTAACATAAGACATATTATTATTCAAGATTATATTTTAGTATTATCCAATTATAGATAAAAAAATATGGTTCTTTCCTCAAGAACCATATAATCTCTTATGTGAAAACTAATCTATTCAGTTTTTAATAAATTTGTTGCAATCTCATTGTATTTATCTTTAATATTTAATCTATCATCTAATACAGAAGGAACTCCTTTATCTCCATCTTCTCTTACTAATGTAGATAATGGTATTTCTCCTAATAAAGGTACATTTAATTCTTCACTTAATTTTTTACCTTCTTCTTTTCCAAATATATAATGTTTTTGATCACAATTATTACATATAAAATAAGACATGTTTTCTATTATTCCCATCACTTTGCTATTTGTTTTTGATGCCATAAGACCTAATCGTTTAGCAACATCAGCTGCTGTTATTTGAGGTGTTGTAACTATAAGTATCTCTGCATCAGGTAATTGTTGCATAAGACTCAATGGCACATCTCCTGTTCCAGGTGGAAGATCAATTAACATATAATCTAATTTTCCCCAATATACATCATTAAAGAATTGATTTAATATATTTCCTAACATTGGACCTCTCCAAATTAAAGCTTGATTCCCATCAACTAAGTTCCCCATAGATATAACCTTAACTCCATTAACATCAACTGGAAGCATCATACCTCCATCTACTACCATAGGCTTTTTATCCTTTATTCCTAATATTTGAGGAATACTATGTCCTAATATATCAGCATCTATAAGCCCTACATTATAACCCATTTGACTTAATTCCACTGCTAAATTAGCAGTTACTGTAGATTTGCCAACTCCACCTTTTCCACTTCCTATAGCGATAACTCTAGTGTCCTTAAAAGGATCCTTAGTTTCCTTTTTCCCTTGAAGTTTTTCTATTAACTTTTGTTTCTGTTCAGAAGTCATTTCTCCAAATACTACTTCAACTTCGTCTATTCCTTCTATTCTCTTTAATTCATCCTTTATATCATCACTAATAGTATTTTTTAAAGGACATCCCATTGTAGTTAATCTTACATTAACTATAACATTATTTCCTTCTATCACTGTATCATCAATCATATCAAGCTCTACTAAATTTTTCTTTATCTCAGGATCATCTACTTTCTTTAATCCTTCATATATCTTATCTTTAAGAGTCATTTTCTCATCTCCTCAAATTTTGTTATTCAGTTATTTATAATATATAAATATTTTTCAATCATTATTTATATTCTATCACTTATTTATATGTTTTACAGTAATATTCGTCAATTATTATCTTCTCTTCCCATTATTATTTTTTTAGGAGTTACTATATAATTTACAGGTATATCATGTTTATTAGATGGTACTCTAGGAAAGATTTGAAAGTCATAAGCCACTGCTACTTTAATAGCTTTAGTTTGTTTTAATAATTTATCATAATAACCTCCGCCATAACCTATCCTATTGCCTATTTTATCAAAGGCCAATCCCGGTATTATAATCAAATCGATATCCTTTGGTTCCACAGGATCTAACGCTTCTTTCTTAGGTTCTAAATATCCATAAGGATTCTTTTCTAAAGATTTATCTAAATCCTTCAATTTACTAGGAATTAATATATTTTTTTCTTTATCTGTATAAGATGTTACTACAGTTTTACCCATTCCAAACATTGATCTTATCAATTTAAAGGTTTCTACTTCATTTCTAAAACTTAAATAAACCATAATTACTTCACTTCTCTTAAAATCTGGTAAACTTATTAAATTCAAAACAATATCATTACTTAATTCACATACATCCTGTTTGGTTAATTCTTTTCTCTCTTCAAGTATCTTCTTTCTTAAATATCCTTTAGTATTAGTCTCCATTTCTAACACTCCTTATAAGATATAATCATAATCTATATGTCTATATTTTATAGTGCTATAGACTCATTTGATTAAAAGCACACTAATATTATATAACTTTATATCCAAACCGACAAATTTTGATAACCTTCATTCGAATATTTATATATAATCGTTCTTGGAGGTGATTGCAATAATTATTATTTTCTTTATATTAATTTTATTAGGTATTAGTATTATGTTTTTACCTACTAAAATTATTCAATCTAAAATAAAATCTAACAATAAAAAAGAAACATCTATTAACATAGACTATATCATATTAATAAGATTGAGAGGTTTTTTCTTAGTACTCATATCCACTTTAATAATCCTCATATTAAAATAGATTAACCTCTGTATAACTACAGAGATTAATCTATTTTTAAAATATATTAATTAACAACTAGAGCCTCCTTGATCTGTAGAAACTCTAAAGCCTTTTGTCAACCAATCATTGGAATAATCAACATTAAAAACTTCTACTTGATTATTTAAATCACTATCTATTAAGAAAGTTAAATCATCAACAGTTTCAATTATATCATCATCATTTTGCTCATCCAGAGCAAGACCATAAGATGGACCACTTCAACCAAAACCTGACAGATATAATCTTATTTTTTTATCTAAAGCATCTTTTTTCTTAATTACCTTTCTTATTTCTTTCATAGCTTTAGGTGTAATATTTAATTTCATACATATGCCTCCTCATAATCATATACCCTGTAGGGGTACTTTCTAATTATATTTTAATATCATAATATTACATTGTCAAGATATAGTCTTTGCTAAGTTATTATATTATTTATTTACCCTTTGAGAACACCTTCATTCACTATATTAAAGATATATTGATATCCCATATACTGATCTAGCTCCTACGAATCCATCTATTAACTCTAGAAAATAATAGTCTTCTATTTCGTTTCTATATTTATTATCTTTCCCTATAATTTTTAATATTATATCTCCTATAATTATTAAAAATATAGCAAAAGCCATATACCATGTTATATTTATCCATTTATAGCTGAAAAATATAGACTTCATTTAGATTTCACTATTTCTAATTTCTTCTAGCACTTGGGTCATTTGAGGATAAGTCATCATTCCTGGTACTGCTCCTATTAAACTTCCATCTTTGTTAATATAATAAGATGTGGGAAATGCACTCACAAAATACTTTCTTTGAGAAACTTCCCTATCCTCATCTAATAATACAGGAAATGTATAACCGCCTTCTTCTATATAATCTTTCGCTATTTTTTCTGATTCTCCTACATTCACAGCTAATACTATAAAATCATCATCTTTATTCTCATCATATAATCTCTGTAAATCAGGCATTTCTTCATCACAATATTTACACCAAGTAGCCCAAAAGTTTATCATTACTATTTTACCTTTATAATCACTAAGAGATACCTGATCTCCACCTAATGTAGTAAGAGTAAAATCTGGTGCAAGTTTATCACTTTCCAAAATAGGAGAATCACTATCTTCTTCTGATTCTTCATCTTTTTCATTAGATTCATCTATTTCCTCATTACTAGGTGGTATTTCTTGAACTTCATCATTTTCTTCCTCTGATACATCATTAAAATCATCTTTATCTTGAAGGGTATAATATATGCCTCCAACTAGTATAATAGCTAATATCACTATTGCTATAATACTTTTTTTATTCATTTTATTCCTCCTCATATTATCATGTTACTAATTCAGCCAATTACCTATTATAACTATCTTATCTAAAAATACTAATATACCAAATATCACTAAAATCAATCCTGCTATTTTATATATATATCCAGACCACTTTTGTACCCTATTTAAATATTTACTAAAATGACTTATAAATAACGCGGTTAAAATAAAAGGAATTGCCATGCCTAAAGAATATACTAATAATAGATACACAGCTTGAGTTATATTATTAGAAAAACCAGCCCTTACTAATATAGATGCTAATATAGGTCCATAACATGGAGTCCAACCAGCTGCAAAAGCCATACCCATAATAGTAGATCCTAAAACACTAGTAACCTTTTTTGAGGCTTTTGCCTTTTTTTCTTTATTCATAAATCCTATCTCTATAATTCCCATTAAATTAAGCCCAAAAAACATAATGAGTACACCACTTATCTTAGTAAATATGGCCTTATTCTGTATGAAAACTCTTCCTACATAACTAGCCGATAAACCCATCATCATAAAAATAATAGTAAACCCTACTACAAATCCTAAAGTTCTAGATACAGCTAACCATTTCTTTCTTGATAACTCTTCTTCCATACTAGTTCCTGTCATATACATTATATAAGCTGGTATCAAGGGTAATATACACGGCGAAAAAAAAGAAAGAACTCCAGCTCCAAAAGCCATTGTAAAAGTAACCTCTTCAAACATACAAATTCCTCCTTGTTCTAACTATACCATACTAGGGTATAACTAATCAATCCCTATCTTCTAATACCCTTTTCACAAATGTACTAACATTTTCATTACAATTTTTACAGTCATTCATATCTATGCAACAAGGATTTACATGTACTAAAACACTTTTTATATTATCAATTTTCTCGTATACTATATTTTCCACATCCTCAGCTATATCATGTCCTTCAATTACACTTATATTTGGATCTACTGCTATTTCTATGTCCACATAAGCCATAGAACCATGTTTTCTAGCCTTTATATCATTTATTGTCTTTACTCCTTTATGACTTAATACTGAATTTACTATCTTAATCAATTTTTCTTCTTCTAAAGATTCATCCATTAATTCATTTGTTCCTTTTATAAAAATCTCTACTCCTACTTTAACTACTATAATAGATACTATTAAACCTGCTAATGGATCTAAAAACCCATATCCTAATCTAGAACCTATTATACCTATAAGAGCCGCTATAGAAGATAATGCATCAGAACGATGGTGCCATGCATCAGCTATCAAAACATCACTATTTATTTTCTTACCAGTTCTCATAGATATTCTAAATTGAATTTCCTTAACTATTATAGATATTATTGCTGCCCATATAGCTGCTACTCCTGGAACTTGAACATCTCCACTAAATATAAGCTTCACAGAACTATATCCTATATTTAATCCTACTGCAATAAGTAACATAGATAGCATAAATGTAGCAATAGTTTCTGCCTTTTCATGACCATATTGATGTTCCTTATCTTCTGGTTTTTTAGCTATAAAAAGTCCTACTATTATCCCTAATGAACTTCCTACATCAGACATACTATGTATACCATCGGCAAGCATTGCATTGGAATTTGCCAATAATCCTATAACTATCTTTAATATAGATAAAAAGGTATTTAAAAATATAGTTATCCATATGACTTTCTGACTGGATTTATATCTATTCTCCTTATTTATATTTTCACTCAAATTATTCACCCCATTCTTAAAAATGTAATATTATTATACAACAATTTTCAATACTATAAACCATATTGATTATACTTACCCTTTTAAATTTGAATAAATTATATTTATATGAAAATTAATAAAACAAATTTTTCAACATTTAATTAATATATTAAATGTTGGTTTAAAATATGATATAGTGTATAATAAATATATAAATTATATAATTTCTATCAATTAAGGAGGAATTTAATTGGCTATTACTAAAGATATGCTTATTGGTGAAATAATAAAGGAAAGATCTGATGCACCTGAAATTTTAATGGGCTTTGGTATGGGTTGTATTGGTTGTCCATCTTCTCAAATGGAAACATTAGAACAAGCTGCGATGGTACATGGTCTTCCTTTAGAAGATTTATTAGAAGCATTAAATAAATAAATACGAAATTAAACCCAGTGTTTAAAAACACTGGGTTTTCTATATCTCTATAATAATTCTTCTAATCTATTTCTATCAAATCCTACCATTTCTTCTCCATCCACTATAATTACTGGAACTCCCATATATCCTTTTTGAATAAGTTCCTTCCTTGCAGATGGGTCAGTCGTTACATTTTTCTCTATGAAATCTACACCTTTTTCATTTAAAAATTCCTTTGCTGAAGTACAATGGGGACATGTACTACTTGTATATACTGTTACATTTGCCATCAAAAATACCTCCTTTAAATTTCTTAATACAATTATACCCCTATAGGGTATAATTGTCAATATCTCTGTTTTTATATTACCACTTTAAATCTTTATTTAATAATAAAAAAATCTATAGATAATTAATTACCTATAGATTTTGTGAATATCTTTATAATAGTTCTTCCAATCTATTTCTATCAAACCCTACCATTTCTTCTCCATCTACTATAATTACTGGAACTCCCATGTATCCTTTCTGAATAAGTTCCTTCCTTGCAGATGGGTCAGTTTGTACATTCTTCTCATTATATTCTACACCTTTCTCCGAAAGATACTGCTTTGCAGTTGTACAATGAGGTCAAGTATTGCTTGTATAAATTGTTACATTTGCCATTAAAAATTCCTCCTTATAGAAATATTCTATATCTATATTATATCCTATTTGATATTTCTATAATACCCCTATTTTTTTCTTTTTAATCAATAAAGAGTATATTTAATAAAATTCTATTAAATATACTCTCTATGCACTAATATTCATTATAAAGGATTAGTGGGTCTCAATGGTGTTATTATTCTTCCTGTTTTAGCATCAATATGTATTAGCCAATACCCTAATTTGTTATCCTTATCTGAATCAGCCTTTTCTAACCATGTAGTAAAACCAGACATACCCCTATATGGTTGTTCTTTTCTGGAAAACTTTCCTGGAATTCCATATACAAATTGTTTTATATCTTTATCGTTATCGGATACTATTCCAAATAAATAATGTCTATATTTTCTTATCTGCATTGATGCAGAAGTCATTCTATTCATTATAGAATAGGGATAATGCATATTAACTACATAATTATAATAGGGTAAAAAACCTCTCCTTATATTAACACTATCTTCGGTTATCTCCCAAGTTCTATATCCCTTAAGTTTTATTTTAAAAGCTTCTACTTCATTAAAATAATTTAATATATTTAAAGAATAAGCATCCATAGGATTTTTATTATTTTTTTCAATATTTCCATTCATAGAATAATAATTATTATTACTCCTTTGTTTAAAGTTTCTTTCTTTGTATTCCTGATACTCTTCTAATTTTTTATGAGACTCATCTAAATAATAATCCTCTATGTTATCATCAGCAATTGGATAATCTTTTTTTATTCCAACTACTTCATTTTCTTCATTGATATTTTGATGTTCAATCTGTTCTTCTTCATTATTTTCTTCAATTTCTACTTTAACATTATTAATCTCTATTTCGTTTCCTAATTCTTTATTTTCATTTTTTATTTCATCTTCAACATTTAATTCGTCATCATAATTTTCCTCAGATTCTTTTTCAGTTTTAATATCTTCCTCAATATCCTCCTCATATTCTTCTATCTTTTCCTTAATTTCTATATCTACTTTTTCTTCTTCAGGCTTTTCTTGAATCCTTGCTTCCTGAGATTCCTCCTGAATTTGTTTTTCTTGAATCCTTTCTTCTTCAAATTTTATTTCTTCTTTTTTATTCTTTTCTGTTAATAATGATTTTATATCTTTATCCTTATCTTCATTATGAATATATCCATATAATATTTCTTCTTCTAAGTTTTTTACAGCTATTATATTGTAGTCATCAATACTTTTATCTGAATGAAGTACATTCTTAGGATCAAAATCCCTTTTCATAGATGTCTTGCCATTTCCAGCATCATATATTGTTCCAAACTTAGCTACATTTGATTTCACTCCTTCCTCTGTTAATAGAAAAACATCATAGCCTTTGTTCATATCAGATATCCCATCTAGATTAACTTCTAATTTCCCTCTACCGTCTCTTATTTCTATTTTAGAATATCCTTTTGTCTTAATAGTGGATTCTGTTGGTTCTAAAATTATAAATTTTCTTAAATATTTAATATTACTCATATTTACCCCCTTTCGAATCCTTATTAATATTATATGTGAAAAATCTAAAATAGTTCACAAAAAATAGAAGATACTTAAGTATCTTCTATTTTTTGTTCAATTCATATATCATATCAGAAATCTTAGCGATTTCTTCTATAGATAATTTCTCTCCTCTAATATTCTCTTTTATATTTAAAATTTTTAATATTTCTCTTATTTCTTCTTTACCTACTCCTATACCAAAAGATCCTAGAGAATTTAATAAGGTTTTTCTTCTAAGTGCAAAAGCACCTTTAACTACCTTAAAAAATAACTTTTCGTCTTTTACTTTAACCTTAGGTTCATCATATACATTAAGTCTTATTACAGCAGAATCTACATTAGGTTTAGGCATAAATACATTCTTAGGTACTATAGTAACTATTTCAGGATTTGAATAATATTGAACAGCAATAGATAGTGCTCCATAATCCTTAGTACCTGGTAATGCTTGTATTCTCTCTGCTACTTCCTTTTGAACCATTACAATTATACTTTCTAAATTTATATTATCCTCTAAAAGTTTCATTATAATAGGTGTAGTTATATAATATGGTAAATTTGCTGCTAATTTTATTTTTTTATTTTCAAATTTATCTTCAATTAATTCATTTAAATCAAGTTTAAGTACATCACCATTAATCACTTCAATATTATCATAGTTTGATAATGTATCTTCTAATATAGGAATAAGCTTTTTATCTATCTCTATTGCCATTATCTTCTTAGCTCTTTCAGCTAAGGCTTGAGTCAATGTTCCTATACCTGGACCTATCTCTATAACTTCATCATTTTTACTCAATTCTATTCCATCACATATTTTATCTAATATATTTCCATCTATAAGAAAATTTTGACCTAACCCCTTAGAAAATCTAAATCCATATTTATGTAATATATCCCTCATAACTTTAGGTGAATACAGTCTATAATTATTACTCATATTGTGAATTCATCCTTTCTATTGCTACATTAAATTCTTCCCTTGTGATTCCGTAATTATTTAATCTTTTTAAAAGTTGTTTTGAATTACAATATCCTATACCTAAAATTCTTCCTAATATATTCCTTCTATTAGATGAATCTTCTCCTCCATTCAATTTATTCATAAGCAAATCTCTTTTAGTAAATTCTCTTCTCTTTTCCTGAGACTCATATCTGGATTCCTTAAGAGCTTCTCTTATATCATCAGGCTTAGCATTTTCTATTCCAATATTATTCCCCAACATTGCTTTATCTCTAGCTAAAAAAGCATGCTTACATCCTTTAACTCTACTAGATATATAATTTCTAATTTTTTCTCCAGCAAAATCAGGATCTGTAAATATTATAACTCCTCTATTTTTCTGAGCAACCTTTATTCTTTCTATAAGATCATCAGTATATCCAAACCCACCTGTCGTTATTACTTCACAATCTATTGCTTTTTTTAATGCAGATACATCATCTTTTCCTTCTACTATTATTACCTCTTTTATCATCCTAACAACTCCTATCTGTATAATTAGGATAATTATATCATAATAAAAAGAACGGATACCCGTTCTTCTTATTTTAATATATGAACTTTTACTTTTCTTATACCAAATCTTAAAGCTGTATTTTTGTCTGAATAAAATAAATCAATTTTATTTCCATTAATAGCTGAACCTGTGTCTGCTGCTACTGCATATCCATAGTCACCCCAACCATCTAATGACTCAATATACAATCTTGTACCTAATGGTATAACGGATGGATCCACAGCAACCTTACCTTTTCCAGAAGTTGAACCTGAAGCTGTAGTTCCTTTCACACTATATGCAGTTGCTGTCATTGTTATTGTCTTATTTGATTTAGACTTAGAACTTGAACTTGTAGAACTACTATTGCTTGTAGAACCGTTATTACTTGTAGAGCCATTTCTACTTGTAGAACTATTATTAGATTTAGTCTTATTTGCTGTTGTACCTCTTGAAGCAATTAATTTAGGTTTAATACCTTTATCTATTACTTTATCTACAGGTTCTTTAACAATATCTTCCGAAAGAACTTCCTCTTTTACTAATTTACCATTTTCAAAAAGCTGAGATTTAGTTATTTCTTTAATTCCTTCAGAACCTTCTTTTACTGTTTTAGTTTTTCCAATTTCTAAGCTTTTATTATCTTTATACAAGGTACTGTATTCTATATTCTCTTTTTCGACTACTTCTTTTTTCTCTACTCTAGTGATATCAATAACCATATCTTTTTCATACTTTGAATCTAATTCAGGATCAATTTTATCATCTGAATCAAATTCAATATCCAAATCTTTAAGTATTTCTTTTATTGAACTCTTATAAGTGTTTCTTATAATTGTTCTATTTCCGATTTTGACAGTTACAGGTTTAGATCTTCTAATTAAAATTTCTAACCCGTCCTCTATCTTTTCGTCCTCATCCAAATTAATATAATCTGAATTTCCTATATATATATCATTTTCATCAATAAACTCTTTTACTGTCTTACTCCTAGTTTTTACTGTCTCTGTTTCTTCATTGATTGTCAAATGCACCTCAGCAAATGCACTTGAATAAAGGACGAAGGAAAATAATGCAATAGCAAAAAAAGCACCCATAGCTAAAAGCCATTTCTTGTTTTTTAATATGTTTTGCATTTTATAACCTCCATTTTTTGATTCTTAAGTAGTATAATAGGTATTTTATGATTTGTCAAATTTATTTTTGAATTTTTTATTGTTTTTCCCTAAAAAGCAACCTATGATACTCATATAATCTATTCAATAGAAAAAACAAAAAATGTTAACTTTGAATAATAATTATTTCCATTATATATATAATTATTCATTTATCGATAAAAAAAGAAGGACTTGCTATCTCAAAATCCTTCTTTTTTAATAATAAATCTTATGTTTTAATACCTTGGATATCTTCTTGGCATCATATCTGCAATATCATCTAATTCATCCATGTATCCCATACAATCTTCCATACTAGGCATTGTTGGATATGGACACATAGGATACATTGGTATGCAACCATTTGGTGGCATCATATCAGGCATTGGCCTTGGCATAGGCATTGGCATACATTCTCTACCCATTTCTTCCCCTAAAACGTCCTCAATACATTTCATTATACAAGAACATAATCTCATCGCTAAAGGCTTCATGTATGGCATATCCATAGGTCTTTTTATTGGCATTTGTGGTGGAGCAGGTCTCTCAGGCTCAGGATAAGGCTTCATAGGTTTATCCTCTATAGGTAATCTATCTGGTCTATATGGATGCCTTGGCACCTTAGGATATTCATACTTTTTATCTTCCCTATCTTTTGGATAAGGTTTTTTATCTTTTTCCATTAACTCATCTCCTTATAAAGATAATTTTATATATCTATTACCATTATATGAAGGTCTATTGATGGTGTTACATTTATTATATACAGCAAAGCTCTACCACTATTCCATTATTTTATAGCAAATATTTTTTTAGCATTCTCATTAGTTTGCTTTACTACTTCATTATAGGAAATTCCTTTTAATTCTGCTATCATTCCTGCTACGTATCGTACATAAGCTGGTTCATTTCTCTTTCCTCTATTTGGAGTAGGAGTTAAATATGGAGAATCAGTTTCTATCAATAACCTATCTAATGATATCCCTGCTGCTACTTCCTTTGGTGTCTTTGCTTTCTTAAATGTCACTGGCCCTGCTAGAGATATATAAAAACCTAAATCTATAAACTGTTGAGACATCTCCAAAGAACTTTGATAACAGTGCATTATCCCCCTTAATCTATCATCATTTTCCTCTTTAAGAATATTATATGTATCTTCATGGGCATCTCTATCATGGATTATTATAGGTAAGTCTACTTCCTTTGCTAACCTTATTTGCTCTCTAAACCACTTCTTCTGAATATCTCTAGGAGAATTATCATAATAATAGTCTAATCCTATCTCTCCTATAGCAACTACCTTTTCATTTTGAGCTAATTCCCTTAACACTTCTATAGTATTTTCATCCATCGTATCGACTTCATGGGGATGAACTCCCACCGCTGCATATATATTTTCATACTTTTTAGCTAAAGATACAGCTTTCACTGAAGAAGCTATATCCGCTCCAGGATTTACTATCATCTCTATACCATCTTCCTTAAAATTTTCTATAATTCTCTCCCTATCCTTATCAAATCTATCATCATCTAAATGGGCATGAGTATCAAATAGCATAGAATCACTCCTTATTATTTTGTTTTTATTGACTCTTTCTCCAGATATTGTAATAGTCGTTGTGTCACTATCATCTAAAAATCTTTAAAGCCTCTGAACAATTATAATAATATTATATGAAGAAAATTTTTTCAAATACAATAAAAACCGAGAACAAAAATTTTGCCCTCGGCTTTATAATATTATAATACCTTTGCTCCACTATCTATATCTTCTAATGTAGTAAGTAAAGATATAGCCTCGCTTTTTTCTGCTGATAATATCATTCCTTGAGATTCTACTCCTCTAAGCTTAATAGGCTTAAGATTTGCTACTATGACTACTTTTTTACCTACTAACTCCTCTGGGGCATATACATCTGCTATTCCTGATACTATTTGCCTCTCCTCTTCTCCTACTTTAAGTTTAAATACTAAAAGTTTATCTGCATTTGGATGTTTCTCTGCTTTTAATATTTCAGCAACTCTAAGATCAACCTTATCAAAATCATCTATTGAAATATAATTCTCTTCCATTTTTTTCTCCTTCTTTTTAACTCCTTTTCTTGCATCTATTAATTTTTGATTTTCCTCATCTAATCTTTTTATTTCTTCCTTCACATCTAATCTTGGGAACATAGGCTTAGATTTTCTTACATTTAATCCTGACTCAAGTCCTCCCCAATCAGATAAAGACTCCCATGTAGTCATCTCACTTCTATCTATTCCTAACTGCTTCCAAATCTCATTAGACGTATTCTCCATAAACGGTCTTATAAGAACAGATACTATTCTAATAGATTCAGCTAGATTATATAATACGGTATCTAATCTAGCTTTTTTATCAACATCTTTAGCTAATATCCATGGAGTAGTTTCATCTATATATTTATTTGTTCTACTTATTAATTTCCATATATCTTCTAAAGCATTACTGTACTTTAGTTTATCCATATGACCATCAATTATGTTAGGAGTAGATATAGCTAATTCTTTAAGCTGCTCATCAAATTCTCCTTCTTCTTTTGCCTCCGGAATAATGCCTCCATTATACTTGTCAATCATAGCAACAGTTCTACTCACCAGATTCCCTAAATCATTAGCAAGGTCAGAATTTAATCTATTCATAAATTTCTCCTTAGTAAATGATCCATCCTGCCCAAAAGTAAATTCTCTTAATAAAAAATATTTAAGGGCATCTACACCATATAAATCTATTATAGGCTCAGGATATATAACATTTCCCTTAGATTTTGACATTTTATCATCACCAAATAATATCCAACCATGAGCAAATACATGTTTAGGCAATTCTTCTCCTAAAGCCATAAGTATTGCTGGCCATATGATAGTATGGAATCTTACTATCTCCTTACCTACAAAATGAATATCAGCAGGCCAATACTTCTTATAATCACTATCATCATCACTTAAATATCCTAAACCTGATATATAATTGCTCAAAGCATCTGTCCATACATATATAACATGTTCTTCATCAAAAGGAACCTTAATCCCCCAATCAAATGAAGATCTAGTTACTGATAAGTCATCTAAACCAGGTTTTAAGAAATTATTTATCATTTCATTTCTTCTATACTCTGGCTGAAGAAAATCTGGATTATCTTCTAATAATTTAAGAATTCTATCTTGATATTTTGATAATTTGAAGAAATATGTTTCTTCTTTTTCCATCTTAACATCCCTACCACAATCGGGACATTTACCTTCATTTAATTGACTTTCCGTAAAGAAAGCTTCACACGGAGTACAATAATATCCCTCATATACACCCTTGTATATATCTCCTGCATCATATAATTTTTGGAATATTTTCTTCACTGTTTCCTTATGATAATCATCAGTAGTTCTGATAAAAATATCATAAGTGATATCTAAATCCTCCCAAAGTTTCTTAATATCCGAAACTATACCATCTACATATTCCTTTGGTTTAATTCCCCTTTCCTTTGCTACTTCTTCTATTTTTTGTCCATGTTCATCTGTTCCTGTTAAAAATTTTACATCATATTCCTGAAGCCTTTTATATCTAGCCAATGCATCCACTGCTACAGTAGTATATGTATGACCTATAGTAAGATTTGCACTGGGATAATACAAGGGTGTGGTGATATAAAAAGTATCCTTCTTAGCCATTTCATTACCTCCTTAGTACAATATATTTGTAACATAAAAGTTACATAGTATTACTTTCTATAAGTTAATCCCCCGA
>NZ_WSFU01000027.1 GCF_016820635.1 Anaeromonas gelatinilytica
ACATTCAAAGCGAATGCCCTTTTTTGTCAAGTTTTAATATTTACCTTGATGCAACACTAGAACCTCCTAGGAGGTTTTTTATTTATCATATTTTAAAATTCTATTTATTAAATCTTTTTTTAATAAATTTATTCCATCAAAATTAATATTTTTAATATAGAATTTTTCTAACTCATCATGAATATATTTTGCTTCTTTTAAATTCTCAACTGATTTTGACATCAATTGATCTACTAATTGCTTATCTTCAATTATTTTATTTTCATTTTTATTTAATATATCTATATCCATATAATTTTTTAAATCTAAAATATTATCTACACTTTGTAATTTATCACTTGTCGTTATTCCAATTTCTATATCTTTAATATATATTGATTGTATTTTTTCTGGAATCAACGGTGTATGCAATACTTCTACATCTAATCCTCTTTCAATAGCATCATTATATATTTTTCTTAATATTGTCGTTTTACCTGTACCATAATCTCCTTTTAATCTATAGATTTTTTTACAAACTGATAATATAGATTTATTATAATCTATATTACCATTAGGTGTATAAGCACTGCCAAATAAATGGCGTATTTTACCCCTTTTATTCAAATAAATCCTATCTTTAAATATTTCAGAAATAAGTTCATTAGTAATAAAATTGATTTTACCAAAATTTAAAGCTTCTACATTCATTTCTATAATATCTTCTATTAGAGGTCTTATAGCTTTTAAATACTTATACGCTCTTTTAAAAGACTTACTAACTTCATTACTAAGTAAAATTATTTCGTCTTTATTTTCTTCCATTTTATCTTTATTCCAAAAATCACCTAAGTTTATAATCTCATCAACTGCTCCTGGATTTTTAGGATCAACTATATGAGGTGCTGTTCCATCAATCATAGCTACCTTTAATTTAGGTATAGTTATACTATCAATAGAATAATCATCAGATGAACAGTGATGATATTCCAAATCATAACCTCTATCAATAAATTCCTTACCAATATTTTTCATTAAAGATGATTTTCCTACCCCAGGTCCTCCTTTTAATATAAAAATCCTATTTGCATCTTTTTCTATTATATAATCATAATATGAATAAAATCCTTCCGAAGTATTCCCCCCTGGAAATAAATCTCTTACTACTGACATTTTTATAACTCCCTTCACATTGAAATAATATATATTATTCTATCCATTATATATTTTATTAATTAATAATTTTAAAAATTATATTACTTATAAATTTTCTTTAAAATTTCTTATTAATTTTTCTTTTTTGCTTTTGTTTAATTTCTTTATAAAATATTCCCTTTTTGTAGCTTCTTTTTTAGATTCATATACTTCATAATATTCTAATACCACTGGTATTCTACCCCTAGTATATTTTGCTCCATTTCCACTATTATGTTTTTTTAATCTTCTTTCAATATTAGTTGTCCATCCTGTATAAAGAGTATTATCTTTACATCTCAATATATATACATAGTTCATAAAATCATCCTATCCTCTTAAAATTCTATATTATTAGGTTTTTCTGGCCAAAAGCAATATACCTAAATAAATCTTTTCTATTACTCCTCCATATTTTTCTATAATATTTATTATTTCATCGTATAATTCTTCTTTTATACTCACATCTAATAAATTATATGATGTAAATGTATTTAAATATTCAATATATTCTTGTGAACTATAAGTTTTATTCCAAGTATAATTATTAATCTCTATATTATTAAACAATTTTATGTTTAAAATTTCTTTCTTTATTTTTTTAATATAATTTTCTATTTTAAATGAATCCATATTAATTAATTTCGGAGCAATTCTTCCATAAGTTTCCATTATTTTTATATCTATATTTTTGTTTTCAAACAATTCTGTAGAGCAAAAAAGCGCTATGGTACCATTATTCTTTAGCCATCTATATATCTTATTATACATAAAATTTAACTGTACTAAATAAAAAGAATTAGCTAAAAAAACTAAATCATAATATTCTTGTTCTTCATCCCACTCTTCAAAGGAAGATATAATTATATTAAAATCATCATATTTTTTAAATTTATTCCATAAATACAAACCTAAGGCATATTCAATTTCAACACTAGTAATATTGCTATATCCTAAATCAATAAATCCTTCAGTAGATTTTCCTGTTCCCGATCCTATTTCTAATATTTTATTATCATTTTTAATTTTACTAAATTTTATTATATCTTTAAATATAATTAGTGGGTAATCAGGAGATAATTTATCATATTGCTCAAAAATTTGATGTAATTTTTCTTTCTTATTTTTATACATCCTTTCTCCTTCTTTTAAAATTTTACAACCTTATATAAATATATTAAAGATATTTTATTTGTATGATATATACTCTAGATTTAGAATATTATTTTGGTATAATATATTTTGAAGTTATGATACAATTAGATATTAATAAAACATAGAGGAGGTTAATATATTGACAAAAGCAGACAAATTATTTCTAAATAATATTCAAGAAATACTGGAAAATGAATATAGTACAGAAGATGGAAAGGTTAGACCTCATTATAAAGATGGAACACCAGCGCATACTATTTTTATAACTCAAGTATATGAAAAATATGATATTTCAAAAGGAGAATTTCCTGTTACAACATTAAGACCTACTGCTTGGAAAAGTGGTATCAAAGAAATTCTTTGGATATATAAAGATCAAAGTAATGAACTTGATATATTAAAAAGCAAATACAATATTCATTGGTGGGATGATTGGAATATTGGAAACGGAACCATTGGACAAAGATATGGTGCAACCATAAAAAAATATGACCTAATTAATAAGTTACTAAATGGTATTAAAGAACAACCATATGGTCGAAGACATATTATAGATATGTATCAATATGCTGATTTTGAAGAAACTGAAGGATTACACCCCTGTGCCTTTATGACAGAATGGAGTGTAAGAGGAAACTACCTAGATGTAACATTAATACAACGTTCAAATGATTATCTTGTGGCTGGACATATAAATAAAATTCAATATGTAGCATTACTTATGATGGTAGCTCAAGCTACTGGATATAAACCTGGCGTTTTTGCTCATCATATCCAAAATCTTCATATCTATGATAGACATATTACTCAAGCTAAAGAATTATTAAATAGAAAACCTAGTGATAAAAATCCTAAATTAATATTAGATACTGATAAAACTAATTTTTATGATTTTACACTTGATGATTTTAAAATGATAGATTATGAACCTATAAAACCACAACTTAAATTTGAAATGGCAATATAATGGAGGTAAAAAATATGAATATTAATATGATTGTAGCTTTAGATAAAAATAATGGTATAGGTAAAAATAATAACCTTTTAACTCATATTCCTGAAGATTTAAAATATTTTAAAAAAATCACTCATGGTCATGTTGTTGTGATGGGCTACAATACTTATATGTCTTTACCAAATAGACCTTTATCAAATAGGATAAATATAGTACTTACTAGAAAGGATATAAAATTAGATGGTGCTATTATAGTAAATAATATCGATACTCTTTTAAAAACACTTGAAGACTATAAAGATAAAGAAATATATATATGTGGTGGTGCATCAATTTACAAACAAATGATGCCATATTCCAATAAATTATTCATTACTCATATATTTGATGAATTCTCAGCAGATACTTTTTTCCCTGAAATAAAAAAAGAAAAATGGAATCTAAGTAGTATTACTGGTGATTTTGAAAATATTTATAACAAACATCCACATATATTTACTATATATACACGAAAATAGACTTAAATTTAAGTCTATTTTTTATTTCTTATCTTCAATTTCATATTCTGCATCGTCAATAATATCTTTTCTCTTAAATTTTATCACTTTGCTCTTTTGTGGCATATATTTATCTAAATATTGGGATAACTTCGAATACGAATATAGTAATATAATGATATCATCAATCCAACCCAAAATTATTATAGGATCTGGTATTAAGTCAAGAGGAGAAAAAATATAACCTATTGCTAGTAAAATCAAAATCTTTTTAGACAAAGCAACATCTGTATCCTTTAAAAATTTTGGTATTAATTTTAATCTCAAAAAAATTTTTTCAAATCTATCATCCCTTATAAAATATACTTTCAATTATATTATACCCAAAAAATATAACCCGTTTACACGGGTTATATAAATAATTGTATATCTGACTCTAATGCATCTTTAAGATACTGATCTACTTCTATAGTTATAGCTTCATCTATTAGTTCTTCTTTGGTAAAACCCATAACCTCTTGAGAGAGTTTACAAGCATAAAATTTAACATTCTTATGCCTAGCTCCATCAAGAAAATCTTTTAACATAGGCTTATCACTTTCCTTCATCATATGCTTTAACATTCTTTGACCTGCTCCTAAAAAATTCATATTGGATATATTCAAATCTTCGGCATTCTTTGGAATCATCTTTTCAAACATTTTCTGTGATATAGTTTTATCTATACTATTTTCATACCCTTCTTTTCTAATAACTAGCAACCCCCAGAAAGCACAAAAAATAGTAACATCCATACCATTTTCTTTTGCTCCATTAGCTAATATTAAAGCAGCTAAAGCTTTATCATATTCTCCGCTAAACAATAATAAATTCAATCTCTTATTCATATAAACACTCCCTTTCAGAAATATCTTTTCCATAAAGAGTATTTATAATTCCTATTACATTATTGAAATTTCACATTCAGGTAAATTATTCCTAAGTTTAAATGCAAAACTATGATTTTCTATATCCTTTCCATTTGGTGATTTTCCCATAATAATTTTAGTTATTTTTTTATCTTTTGCAAAATCAATCATTGCCTTGACTACATCCTTTGATCTAATCACAGTCAAATCAGCATTAACTTTTTTAGAAACTTCAAAAAGATATTCTAATGCATCACCATCATTATTTTTATATAAGAAAGTATCTTTTTCATTTACTACATGAATAACATACAACTCGTCCTCATTACTTCTAATTTCTTTATCTCCTCTTTCTATTAATCTTTCACATGTTTTTTGTTGTGTAACACACACCATTATTTTTTTATTTTGCATAATTGACTCCTTTCGATGAATCAAACAAAACTATGAACATTATTTATACATCTAACAAATATTATATCAAGTTTGCACATATATTTAAATACAAGCTTTATTAATCTATGATTACAATATAATTACAAAATACTATTCTTATGAAATTTGTTTGCAAATTTGCATAAACAAAAAAAGTTCTATATAAAAAGTGAGGTTTTACTCTAGCAGGTATTATTACTTTTCTATACAAAAATGCTGAAATAATTTCTCATTTCAACATTTATTATAAAAACATTAAAATTTAATAATATTTTTTCGACTCAATATGCGAACGTATGTTTTATAGGTAAATATACCTATGAATTTTCGCTTGTTTCTAGGTATATTTATCTATAATTTTTCACTATTCGACAAATAATGACAAATTTCGTATCTAAGATAAATTATAATATGTTTAAGTCTATAAATTATAACTTATATTCATTTTATTTTAGGAGGTGAATTTTTAAAATAAAGATTATTTTTACATAATTAATTTCTAAAGAGGAGGAAATTTAGTGAGCAATTTACAAAATGATGAGTTAATTCTAAAATTAGTAGATACTATCAATGTACCAGTTATATCAGATGAAACTAATTTTTGGATTATAAAAACACAAAATAGTATATTCTACGATGAATTTATATCCAATAGTTATGTGGGGTTAAGTTGGAATACAATAACTAAAGACACTATAGATAAATCGAATAAAAGTAGTGAAAAAAAAGCTGCAATCAAAGAGCACATTCGTAAAGAATATGGTTTTAAACAACCAGGGAGAGTATTAAATGAATGTGATAAATTTGTTAATTCTATAAAAGAAAACGATATCATTATAATTCCTAGTAGAAATAATGAAAAAATAACTTTTGCTTTAGCTAAAAAATATTATGAAGATAACTCTTTAATGCATAAAGAAAAAGAATATAAAGAATATTTCAAGGATGAATGGAATAAATCATTTGAAATTAAATGTTCATTTACTAAAAGAAGAGAAATTCAAATAATAAAAACAATAACTAATGAAAATTTAAATCCTCATTTATATAATACTTTGGTATCTAAACATGGTGTTAGCAAAATTAATGAATCATATAGTTATATTTTATCAACTATCTATCCAGTATACTATTATCAACATACTTTAGCTACTGTCTTTAGAGTTAAAACAAGAGGAAATATCAATGCTTTAGATTTTTCATACTTTTTACTTCTTTCTTCTTCTATAATAAAAGAGTTTAATCCTAATAAAAAAATATCAGTAAAAACAAATATTCAATCACCTGGAGATGTTATTATCGAATTAGCAGATGTTGATGTTGACATACTTTCTGATAAAGATACTATTCTATTATTATTAGGTCTTTGGTCTGCAACTATTGGAGGTAAATTCTTAGGTTTTGAATTTAGAACTATTTGTGAGTTTATATGTATGAGACAAAAACAAAAAGAAAAACTTAAATCCTCAAAATTAGATAATAAAAATAAAAATTTAGATAACATTATGAAAAATTTAAATTTAAAAGAAAAACTTGAATGTTTTAATAATTCTTCTAGTTCATTAAATATTGATATATCAGAAATAAATAATATAATTGATCTTAGTAAATTTCAATACAATCAAAACATTAATAAAAATAAGAAAAACTAAATTATTAAATATAAATATTAGCCTTCGGGCTTTTATTTTATCTATTAACTCGAACGTATATTCTGTCGATGAAGTCTTTAAATACACTATCAATATTTTCTGTGGCTATTAACCGTTGTATTTATCAATACTTTAAAACC
This sequence comes from Anaeromonas gelatinilytica, assembly GCF_016820635.1. GTDB lineage: Bacteria > Bacillota > Clostridia > Tissierellales > SIT17 > Anaeromonas > Anaeromonas gelatinilytica. The sequence continues at coordinate 6,916 of NZ_WSFU01000027.1, forward strand.
TTTATTAAATAAACTATACTAGACAATAAAAAAGAGCCGAAAGGCTCTTGAATACTATGGCGGGAATATGTGGGAATCGAACCCACCCAGGACGCTCCTAACGCCCCGAACT
>NZ_WSFU01000014.1 GCF_016820635.1 Anaeromonas gelatinilytica
ACATTCAAAGCGAATGCCCTTTTTTGTCAAGTTTTAATATTTACCTTGATGCAACACTAGAACGCAGTAGCCGCCCATTTTTTGATGTGTTTTTTTGAAATTATATAGCCTTAGAGCATCAGCTATGCCAAGCCGTCACAATAAGGTGTCGGCCCTCCCCAAATATAAAACAGCGGCTTCGGGTACATATTGCCTCCCATCCCAAAGCCGCCATATTGTAAGTGTGCAAACTGGCTATGCATTTCATATTTTTGATTTTTAGAAAAATATAGTGGCTTAGATTTAGACTTTCTGTTTTAACGCATTAGGCGTGCAAAAGAGGTTAATATTCACTAAGAGTTTTTTGCCAGTGCTGAATTCAGTACAAATATATTGAAAGATTGATTTTGCAAAAAATCAAATGAGTTGATCCGCTTATACCCTGCGGTTTCCATCACTTTGCATATTTTCAATTCGGACGTACTGTGGCAGCCGTTAGCTCCATTTTGATTTAACCATTCAATAATTGCTATCCTTCCATTTGGTTTTAGGTGTTCTTGAATGTTCCGAAAATAAACCTCGGCATTATCTATGTGGTGAAATACATTTCTTAAAAATATAAGGTTGCAATTTTCATCTGATAAATTGAATCCCGACTTATCTGCTACTATTGTTACAACATTTTGTATTTCTTGTTTTTGGGATCTCTTATTGATAAATCTTAATAAATCGGTGTTTGTATCAACGGCAAAAACTTTGCCTTCATTTTTTACCCTTCTGGCAAATTCAAACACAAAATATCCACCGCCAGACCCAACATCGGCTATTACATCGCCATTATTAATCTGCAATTTCTCAAGCACTTGCTGTGAACCAGCTTTTGCCCTGTTATTAAGCATGATGCCCCAAATATCAGTTAGTTTCATCTACATATCCTCCCTGTTTTTCTTCAACTTTAGACATAGCCGCTAACTCTATCTTCTTTAGTTCCTTATGCAGTTGGAGAGCGAAGGCTGTAGTTAAGATAACCGTCAGCAAGTCCGCCGCGGGCTGCGCCCAGATGATGCCTTCAAGTCCGAACAAGCAAGGAAAAATTAGAATGATCGGAATGAAGAACAATCCCTGACGGCTGATACTGAGTAGACCGCCTTCTTTTTCTTTTCCCATAGCGAGGAATAACGCCATGTAGACCATTTGAAAACCGTAAAGGGGAAAAATAAACCCACTGGCACGAAGCGCCTTTGTACCAATATTGATAAGCTCTGCGTCATTCTCTGAAAAAAGCGATATAATCGGAGTAGGGATGATAATCATGAGAATCGCGGCAATCGTACAGAATATCGTGGCCCATTTCAAAGAAACTTTTGTGGCCTCACTCAATCGGTCAAATCTTTTGGCACCGTAATTGTAACCAGCCACCGGCTGGAACCCCTTCATATAACCAAACACCACATAAGTTCCAAGTGTCATAATTCTAGTCACTACACCTACGGCGGCGACCGCCGAATCTCCGTATACGCTTGCCGCCGTATTGGATAGTCCCATTGCCGTGCTGGCTAAAATCTGAAATACAAGGATAGGTATTCCGACCTTGAATATTTCTTTGAAAATTGTTCCGTCAAAAGTGAACTGACGAATGGAGAAACGCAGATAGCCTTTCTTGCCAAGAATAAACCATAAGTAGAGACAGGTAGTCGCCGCTTGTGAAATGACTGTCGCAATTGCCGCCCCCCGAACACCAAAGCCCAACGTATAGATGAAAATCGGGTCTAATATCACATTCAGCATGCCGCCGAGCAGCATGGATATCATCGTAAGTTTTGCCTGTCCTTCTGCCGTAATCACATTATTCATGGTGACATTCAATATGTTCAGAATGGAGCCCGACACATAAATAACGGCATATTCTCTGGCATATGGAAGGATAGTAGCTGTCGCACCTAGTGAAATAAGTATTCTATCAAGAAAGCGCAGTGAAATGACAATGGAAACCACTCCGACAAACAAGCTTGAAAATAGTACTGTTGACGCTGTACGGTTTGCCTTTTCGCTGTTCCCCTCACCAAGCAGACGCGAAATGTAGGATGCCGCTCCGCTCCCGAACGTCATTCCAAGTCCAATGATTATTTGGACTATAGGGAATACGATGGAGATCGCGCCCATCTGACTTGTTCCAAGACCGCCCACAAAATATGCATCAACTACGCTGTAAAGCGCGGAAACCATCATACCAATCATTGTAGGCACACCAAGTCTGATAAGTATCTTCGGGATTTTTTCATCCCGCATCATTTGCAGTTTTTCGTCATTCATATTCATAGAAATCAATTCCTTTCATCAATTATAATAGTATAGCAGCTATACGCTTTCTGCAAAATAGATGCGCACCCGCGTCTGCAAATGCGCAATAGTGTATATA
>NZ_WSFU01000037.1 GCF_016820635.1 Anaeromonas gelatinilytica
TATCCATTTCAATAGATTAAAATGTAGTATTTATGCGAGTTGTAGAGTTTTGCAATGAGCTATAAATATTCATAAATAAGGGGGACGGGGCATTGATTAATAGATTAAAGAGATTTAATTTACCATTAATTATAGGATTGATATTAGTTATAGTAGTATTATTTATAGCTATGTATGGAAATCGGTTGACCAATATAGATCCTTATGCTACCAATATGCCTTTACCTAAGGTAGATGATGGAGAGTTACAAGCAGCAGAACCAGTACAAGAACCAAATAGTATAAATATTTGGGGAACAGATACAGATGGGAGAGATGTATTTAGTAGAATCATGTATGGTGCTAAAACTACCATACAAATTGGACTTATGACAGCTTTATTTAGATTATTAATTGGACTATCATTTGGTTTTTTTGCTGGATTTGGAGACAAGATAAGTTCTAAGATTATAGATATATTTAATATATCTTTTAGTGCTATTCCAGCTCTAGTGATAAGTTTTATATTATTACAGTTTTTTCCTATGATGTATGTTTCTATAGAGAGTACAATATTTCATATGGTAGTAATTCTTACATTTGTAGGCTGGGGAAGAATATCTGGAATATTGAGAGATAGAATTGCTGATATATTATCCCAGGATTTCATTAAAGGGGAAATAGCTATAGGTAAAAATAAATTACAAATAGCTTTACAAAATATTTTACCTCATTTATTCTCTACAATAATTATCTATTATTTAATAGAGGTAAGTAGAGCCATTACCATTATTGGAGAGTTGGGAATATTAGGATTTAGTATGTATTATGCAGAATGGGGCTCAATGTTGTCTCAGGGAAGTTATGCATTATTATCTTGGAAACCATGGCTGGTAATTTATGCTGCTGTAGCATTATTTATCAGTGTATTAGGATTTAATCTTCTAGGAGAAGGATTAAAAATAGAATTAAATAAGAGAAATTCAAAATTCATTATATTTATAAAACATATACCTTATCAGTTGTCACCAAGAACATATATTTATCAGATAAAAAATAGAAATAGATTTAAGAAGAGTATAGCTATTAAAACTACAGTGATATTATTGATAATAATATTTATTATTTTTCCAGAGACCAAGAGTCAGTATTATGTAGAAGGAGAAGATGTATATAGACATCTAGAAGAACTGTCAAAGGATAAATATGAAGGTAGAAAGATTGGAACAGAAGGCAATGATAATACTAGAGAATATATTGTAGATCAATTAAAGGATATGGGAGTGAAACCTGCCTTTGAAGATGGTTATATACAACAGAAAGAGTTAATTGTAAATATTAATGAAATAGTGGATACAAATTTATATATTGAAACTGAAAATGAGGATATTAACTTTCAATTCCAGAAAGACTATAATTTTGATTCGGTTTTTTTAGATAAGACTTCTGATACTATGTATGGTGGAAAATTAAGGAGAAGAATATTAAATTATGAAAGTTATGAACAGAGCAAGTATGATTCAGAAGAAAGATATCTATTGGTTGTAGATGAAGAGAATCAGACGGATATGAAAGAGGTTACTAAAATTTTAAGGGAGGACTTTATTGATGGAGTAATAATATATGTGCCTGAAGAAAAGGTAACATCTGATTATGATATCAAAATTGAGGAATCTTTAGACCGATTAGAAAGAATAAAAGGATATGGAAATGTAGTTATTTATTTAAGTGGTGAAGCTATAGAAGGGATTAAGGAGTATGATGGCGAAGAAATAGTATTTGATAATACCATGGAAAGTTTAGAACGTATGGATATAAAAAATATAGGAGGGATTATAAAGGGAGAAGATTCTTCTAAAGCTCCTCTATTAATAGCCTGTGATTATGATTATAAATGGAGAAAAGGTGAGTCAGAGGATAAAGGGTTACTGTACAATGGATCTTCTATAGCTGCTAATCTAGAAATAGCAAGGACATTACAAGAAAATGAGGTTACTTTTGATAGAGATACATACTTCCTTTTCTTTAATGGTTCATTAAGTAACAAAAATAAGGGAACCGATGGACTGTTAAGATCTGATTTTTATAAGGAATTAGATGATAATCATTTCTTTATTTATCTCAGTGATTTAGGGATTAAGAGTTCTGAGAAAGTAAAAATAGATACATCTCTTTTATATTCTGATACTATAGGTCATTATGGTTTAACAAATAATATTATAAATAGGGGAAAGAAATTAGGTTTTCAGATGAGGCGAGAACCTATGTCTTATTATGATAGAGGTATAAGACAGTTAAACAGTAATGGTAGTAGTTTAGTATTTTTAGGGGGTAAAACTACTGATGAAGATCAAACATTGAAAGTTATAGATAAAGAAAAATTGAGGCAGCAAGTCCAATTAATAATAGATTCTATAACGATGTATGAT
>NZ_WSFU01000136.1 GCF_016820635.1 Anaeromonas gelatinilytica
CTGTAGTTTCTTGTACTGCTTTGTTTCCTACTTCGTTTGTTACATCTATTCCTTGATGATATTTTTCTACTTTACTTTCATTATGATCTACGCCTATTACATCAGATTTCTTTGCAAATGCTATTGCTAGTGGTAGTCCCACATAACCTAATCCTACTACTGATATCTTCTCTTCTTTATTCCTAATCTTTTCATATAATGACATTTAATTTATCCCCTTTCAAGATTACAATCTATTTTATAGTTTTCAATAAAAAGTTTGATATTTCATCTGCTCCATTACTTTCTATTAATTCCTTACAATTTTCTTTCATTTTAAGATTATTTGAAGGCTCTAAAATGTAATTAATACTTTTTCGCAAAGATTCTTCGGTTACATCTTCTATTACTATAGCTGCATCCACCATAGCTGCTTTTTTAGCTCTAGATAATTGATCATCCGTTTTAGTATTTGTATTGGGTATAAATATAGATGGCACACCAAAATACATCAATTCATGGAAAGTGTTATATCCTGTGGCTGAAATTGCTAAATCAAATGCTGAAAAATATCTAGAATTTGGATAATCTCTAATAACCAATACTCTATCTTCATATATATTTAATCTATTTCCAATTATAGATTCTCCCATAACTATATAAATATCTTCTCTTTCTTTTAATGCTTTTAACACTTTATAGATAGTTGAGTTAATATCATTTATATTTCCAGCTCCCAATTGCACATATACTATTTTATATCCTTCTGGAATTTGTAATTTTTTTCTAACTTTTTCTTTTGATAATAGTTCTGATTTATCTAAATATATAACTGGATTATATTCATTTTCTTTCTTTTTCATTCCTGCTTCTCCAGGCTTTATCACATGGTCAAAATACTGCTCTTTTTCATCCCTCATCGTTTCAAGACCTTCTTTAGCTCTTCCTCTTTTAATCCATACTTTTTTCATTGTCTGAACTTCATCCATAGACGATATTAAACCAGCATAAGGATATGCCCCATCAAAAACCACCATTGAAGGTTTATGCATATCTATTATTCTCTCTAATTGTTCTTCTAGCAATCTATTCCATTGAGTAGCTGTAGCATCTTTAGGAAATAACATTTTTGATGGCAAATGATATCCTAAAAATCCTTCTTGTAAAATCAAATGCATAGCCGAACTTGTGGAAAAAAATATAATCTCTCTCTCTGGATCCAGTTTTTTTATTCTTCTAGCTATAGATAATAACCTTGTTAAATGTCCTAATCCTGCTCCATTTGTTGGAGTGAATATTATTCCATTGCCACTAGATTTAATTGGTGGTATTAATTTTCTCCTCTTCCCTGGTTCAAAATAATTTACTTGATTAGCAGATCTTCTTTTATGCTGTTTATAAATATTCAAAAGAGTCTTTGGCAATTTAATAGCTTTTTTAGGAGACTTTGAAGCTGCTATCAATGAATCCCCTATTTTATATCTTGTTGATGCATCACTTTGTAAATTCTCTATTTTATTATAAGTATTTTTTAACATATCATTTTTAACTTTAAGTTCCAATTTCTTTTTATATAAATTTTGCTCCAGTAAAATTATCTCTTTAATTAAATTTTCTTCATTAAAATTCTTTTTTGATGTTTTATTGTTTAACACATAATCAATTTTTTCTTCAATTTCATTAATCTCTTTTCTATATAATTCTAATTCATAATTTTTACTTTTTTCAATTTCTTCTTTTAGTTTTTTTATTTCTATATTTCTTTTATCTATTAAATATTTTCTATCTCGGTTCAGTTTATCTAAACTTCTTTCAATTTCCAAAAATGCATCTTCTTCTTTTTCTATCCATACTAAAATATCATCAATATCATTAGTATTAATTCCTTTCAAAACTTCTTCTCTTTTCTCTCCTATATAATAAATAGTCTTGTCCTTTATATCTATAAATTCCGTTCTAAAATAAGGATGTAATTCTTTGATTAATTTATAAATATAAAAGTTTTGCTTATGATCATGAAATCTTAAATAGCCAAATGGAACTGTTAATACTAGATTTCCCTTTGGTTTAAAAACTTTTATTATACCTTCTAATAACTTATAAATATTAGAAAAATGTTCTAATACTTCTCCTAAAAGAATAGTATCAAATTTCCCAAATTCTTCATCTAGTTTAGTAGCATCATGATTTATAAATTTCACATTTTTCTTTACTAACTGGGATTCCTTACTTAATTCCTCTTGAGCCTCTTTTATCTTTTTATCTTCTATATCTATCCCTATTACTTCAAATCCTTCTCTTCCTAATAATATAGATACTATTCCTTGACTACAACCTATATCTAGAACTTTTCTACCTTTTATATTTTCACACATCCAATGTATTCTATTCTGAGTTTTTTGAAATGTTTCTTCTGAATTTATTTTTCCATAATAACGATTATTTATTTGATCATCATTCACCCATATCACCTTCTTTAAAGAAATAGTCTAAATTACTTCTTTATATATTTCTATAAATTTCTTTTTTTCATTTTCCCAATTATATATTTTTTTCGCTCTTTCACAATTCAATTTATATTCATTCCATTTTTCTTTATCATTTAATAATTCATTTACCCCTTTAGCAATCTCATCACTATCTTCCGTGTTTACTATTATACCTGTTTTTTCTCCATCTACTATTTTCTTTATCTCTGGAAAATCACTTGCTATAACAGGTACATCTGACATCATATACTCAAATAGTTTATTAGATAATGTAGAATAATGATTAAAACATATATTTTGTAAAACCTGAAATCCTAAATATGCATTTTTAGTATATTTAGGTAAATCATTCACTGGAACTTTAGGTATAAATCTCACTTTATCTTCTAATTCCATCTCTTTTACCATATTTACTATAGTTGGTTTAAGTCTACCATCTCCTATGAATACTATTATTCCCCTATCAAAATATGGTATAGATTCTACTATTTTTTCAATTCCTCTACCTTCCTGTATACCACCTTGATATAAAAGAATAGGCTCTTCCTTTGGTATATCAGCTAATTCATATAAATCAATTTTATCTTCAACCTCTTTATAAAAAGGATAGTTGTGTACTACCATTGGTTTTTTCATATTATATAACTTGGCAGTATAATCTGCCCTTGTATCTGTAGTCATTATCATTTTATCTATTCTCTTAATTAAAAATTTTTCAAGATAATAATATTGCTTTCCTACATAACCTGTCCTATCTGTTTGTACTTCATGTGAATCATATATAAGCTTTCCTTTTTTAAATATATTGCATATATATCCTTGAGGCAATGTATTCAAATCATTACTATGATATATATCATAGTCTTTTCTGAGTCCTTCCTTAATCATCCTAATAAATATCATAAATCTTATATATGCCTTCATAAGATTAGTCTTTTTAAGAAATATACCTACTAATTTATATAATATAAATAATGGTAAAGCGATAATACCTAAAGGTACCAAAGGTATCAAAAGCAATTTATTATTCATTACTTTTTTCTTTAATAAGGATAAAGATTTTCTCCATTTTTTAGATTTTAAATATAAATCAGGATATCTTTTTACTCTTTTTACTTTAAATCCATTTATGTCTTCTTCCATGGGAAGACCTTTATCTGCTGGATCATGAATACAAATTAAATCTACATCATACCCTGCTTCACTAAGAGCTGTACATTCCCTTAATACTCTGGCATCATTAGTAAAATGATTCCATACAAACATACAAATATTCTTATTCAAATCTAATTACCTCGTTTCTTTCTTAAGTTATTCATATATTCTTTATAATCTTCTAATATTTCCTCAGTAGGTCCATATGCCTTTACTATTCCTTTCTCTAACCAAAGTACAGTATCACATAAATCTTCAATTGTTGATAGGCTATGAGATACCATGATTACTGTTCTATCTTGAAAAATTATCTCTTTTAATTTTGCCGTACTCTTATCCTTAAATGACTGATCTCCTACTCCTAATACCTCATCTATTAAAAGAATATCTGGTTCTATATGAATTGCTATGGAAAAAGCTAGTCTACTCTTCATCCCAGATGAATAAGTTCTAATAGGATTATATATAAAATCGCCTAATTCTGAGAATTCTATTATTTCATCTAATTTTTTATCTATCTCTTTTTTTGTAAAGCCTAATGTTAAACCATTTAAATAAATATTTTCATATCCACTTAACTCTGGCTGAAACCCAGCTCCTAATGTTAATAAAGATATAGATTCTTGATTTACCTGAATCTCTCCTGAATCTGGTTGAAATATATTGGCTATAGTTTTAAGCAATGTAGTTTTTCCAGACCCATTACTTCCTATTATTCCTACATTACTTCCTTTTTCTATAATAAAACTAACATCCTTCAGAGCCCATACTTCTTTTGTTCTTGTTTCACCATCACGCATAAACATCTTTACTAGTTCCTTTTTCATATTCATGCTTTTAATAAATTTATATTTTAAATTTAAATTTTTAACTTCAATAGCTGTATTATTCATTTTATATCACCTTTGTATAATTTTTATCAAACTTATATAAGTATTTCAACCCAATACTTATAAGTACAACTGAAAATGCAAACCATATTAGTAATGGTCCATATAATGGTGATGTACCCTCTAAAAATATATTTCTATAACTTGTATATATTGTTGTTAAAGGATTCAACCACCATATAAATCTAACCTTCTCTGGTATCTTCTCCAATCCATATAAAGTGGGAGATACATAGAACCAAAATCTCAATGTGAAATCAAGAATATTATCAATGTCTTTAAAAAACACACCTAAATGAGCTAATATAAATCCTATTCCCAATATCAATGATAACTGTACCATAAATACAACAAAAAATTCCATTAAATGTACTGTATATGGTACTCTAAAAAATATCAATAATACTAACAATACTAAGATACCAAATAAAAATTTAGTAGTATTTATTAACGTTTTGATTAAGGGCAGTATATATTTAGGTAAATAAACTTGTTGTAATATTGAAGATTTACCTTTAATACTTTTAGCTGCATCCTTTATTGAAGATACTGTCCATTTCCAGGGCACTAATGCAGAAAATACAAATATAGGAAAATTTTCTCCCCCACTTTTAAAAATTATCATTACTACTAACATATATACTAACATATACATTAATGGATCTAATATCCACCATAGATATCCTAAAAAAGTACTAGATAATTGAACTTTAAGTTCTGATTTTGTTGTAAACAATATATATTCTTTATACTTTTTAAAATCTTGAATTGCTTTTTTTAATGACGACATATTCTAATTCCTTTCTATAATAAATCTATAAGTCTCTCAATATTTTCATCCCAAATAAATTCAGATCTTAATAAACTTAATTGATTATCTGAAATCTCTTTTCTAAGACTTGCATTATTTACTAATTCTAATATATTTCTTGACATATCATGGGCATCATATGGATTAGATAACAAGCCAATATGATTATCTAATATCATCTGACTAATATACCCCTTAACACCTGCTATTATAGGTAATCTAGCTAGCATATATTCAAATATTTTTGAAGGTATAACTGTTTCAAATACTTTTAAATCTCTTAGATGTATAAATCCTATATCAGATTTTAATAATTCTTCAAAAACGCATTCCTTTGATAATACTCCCATTAATTCTATATTGTTTAAATTATAATCTGATATTAAACTCTTAATTTTTTCAAAATCTACTCCTGTACCTATAACTTTAAAACTAATATTTTCATATTCTCTTAAATTATTTGCAATCTCAACAATAGAATCAATTCCTTGAGCATAACCAATTGTTCCAGCATATATAATTTCAATCATATCATGTTTTTTATCAAATACTTTTTGATTCATTGTAAAGTCTTTTTTTCTTATTCCATTAGGGATATAAACAATTTTATCATCTTTTATTCCTTTTCCCTTTAAAGGTTTTATAAATCCTTTACTATTAATTATAATTTTATCTCCATGCTTGTACATTATCTTTTCAAAAAAATATGCAGGTTTTAGTATAATTTCATTCTTAAAAATATTTAAATCTTTTACTGAATCGGGCCATAAATCTCTAACATCTAATATTAGTTTACTTTTATACTTTTTCTTTAAAATTACCCCTATCACTGCTGCAAATATAGGAGGAGAAGTAACTATTATAGCATCAAATCTTTCCTTATTTCTTAATACATTTAATATTCCTTTTAGCATAAAATTTAAATATAATCCTACTCTTTTTATCTTATTTTTTGAATAGTCTTTAAACGGATTACTAACTCTTAAAATTTTTATATCATTTAATCCATTATCTTCCTTTCCCCATGTATTATCTTTATATAATTCTTTCTTAGGGTAAGATGGTTCATTCGTCAAAACTGTAAGTTCTATGTCTTTTCTATTTAAATAATATGCAAAATTATTCATACGATTTGATGCCGCTCCTATTTCAGGAGGGAAATGCTGTGTTATTAACAATACTTTCATATAAACACCCTAAACTTTAATTATTAAATTTTATCCCTGATATCGACAATCTTATATTACCATTATATTACTGACGACACAATTATATACTAACACCATATTATATCATTTTCAAACATAAAATGTTGTCAAATAATGTATTTGTAATATTAAAATTTCATAATTTTTACTCAATGATATTTTTATAATATTTTATTGTATTTTTAAGCCCTTCTTCTAAACTATACTTTGGTTCCCATCCTAAGCTATCTTTACTTTTATTTATATTAAAATAACTATGACGTATATCACCTTCCCTAGGAATATCATATTCTACTTCTAGATTATAACCAATTATGCTATTCATTATTTCAAATAATTTTCTAATACTAATAGATTTTCCTGTACCTATGTTGATTTTTTCATTATCTCCATTTACAAGAGCCAATATATTAGCTTCTACTATATCATCTACATATATAAAATCTCTTGTATGATTACCATCACCAAATATTTTAGGAGATTTTTTGTTAAGAATTCTATTCATAAATATAGATACTACTCCTCCTTCTCCATCTGGATCTTGTCTAATACCATATGCATTAGCATATCTTAGAATATTATATCTAATATTATATATCTCACTATATACCTTTATATAATGTTCTGGTGTTAATTTTGATATGCCATAATTTGATATTGGTTTAATTGGATGATTTTCATCTATACCTAAATATTCAGGTTCCCCATATACTGCAGCAGATGAAGCATATATTACTTTTTTAATATTATATTTTCTACAATTTTCTAATAAATTAATTGTTCCTAATATGTTTATATCTCCATCCAGTACTGGATTTTGTATTGACTGCTGTACATTTATTTGAGCAGCATGATGTATAAGATATTCAGGCTTTTCATTCTCAAATATCTCACTTATATCTTTGTCCCTGATATCCTTATTATAAAAAATAGCTCTAGTATTTATATTTTCTTTTTTCCCTGTGGATAAATTATCTATAATTATTACTTTATCCCCATTTTCTATTAGTCTATCCACTATATGTGAACCAATAAATCCTGCCCCTCCTGTAACTAATATTGTCCTCATGCTAATTTCCCCCCTATCTATATTTAGGCTCATAATATCTTTTATTATAATATACTTCAAAATATAATAAAAGTGTGAAATTTATGTGATGATTATTTAATATTTCATAAAAAAAAGATAGGCTTTAGATAAAGCCTATCTTTTTACTTACTCTATTCCTCTATTCTACACTATACTTAGGGATTTCAAATCTTAATGTATAGTCTGTACATAAATCATATAGTTCTTTTATCTTTGCTGTTTGTTTATACGCCCATCCTATGTCTGTTGCATATTGATGAGTACCTGGAGTATCTGGGTTCCATCTCATTTTATATAATGTATCTTGTTTATAGCTTGAATTGTTTACATATCTTTGTGATATAAATTTAGCTCCACCTATGATTGCATTCTCTGGTGTAAACCACTCTTGATTATATGCATATTGAGATCCTGTACCTATTGGATCATGATCATATGCTCCTATTCCATACATATTATATACTGTTTTCCCATTTACTGTCCTTCCTGTTGCTAAACTGGATTTTCCATTACCTGTTTCTAATAATACATGGGATATAAGATAAATTTCATTTACATTATACTTTTTACTTGCATCTATGAATGCTTGTCCTTTACCTTCAAGTATTCCTTTACCTTTAAGTATATTATTCAATTGATTAGCTGATAATCCACTATTCCCTGACAAGACTAGGAATTGATACATTTCTTTAGGAGCTTGATTTGAAGATTTCGTGTAATCTCCTGATACCCAACCTGTTATTCCATTTGACTTTATCTTATACCATCCATCTAATTCATCTAATACAATATATATCTCATTGCTTTTTACTTGTGTAAGAAGAGTTCCTTCTACACTTGGATTACTTCGTACATTTAATACTGGTGTATCTACTCTTATAGAATAATAATTTCCTGTTTCTCCTCTAGAAACCGTATTGCTTGTTGCCTTTTTAAGATATCCTCCATGAACCCATCCTGTTACTTTTGATGTTTTAATCTTATACCATCCATTTTTTTCTTCTATTGGAGTATATGTTTGTCCCTTTAATACTTGATCTATTACACTACTATTTGTTGTTCCAGATTCTCTTACATTTAATACACTAGCTGTCACTTCCATTTTAGTTAGGGATTCTTCTTTTGCTTTATAGCTAGTTTTTACATATCCACCATGAATCCATCCCAATGCATATTTCGTTTGAATTTTATACCATCCATTTTTTTCATCTACAATTGTATATACTTCTCCTTCTAATACTTTATCTACTATATTACTACTTGTAGTTGCTTTTTCTCTTACATTTAACACATTGGTTGTTACTCTTAATTGTCCTACTATATCATATGTATAAGAATCATTCGAGGTTTGTAAGAAATTTTCAGGATTTAAATATCTATCTAAATCTTGAACATTTGCTGTCATCCATCCATTAGTATAAAGATCTGTTTGTGGATTTTTACTTAATTGTTCCAGTAACATATCTTGGAAGCTTCTACTATAATTTATATTTTCATATATTATATTTCCTACTACTTCATGGTTTATATCATTAGACACTACTTCTTTTTGAGTATCCTTTATTCTTCCCTTTACTCTAAAGGTATAATCTCCTCTATTCGTCGGAATATATGTATAGCTATTATTATCAGTGTAATCTTTGATTACTTTCCATTCTCCACTGTTTCTTCTAACTAAATATTGATATTCTACATTTTCACTACCTACAGAGCTTGCTGTTATTTTTAATGAAACATTTACAAATGTAGAATTTTGTCTATCTTTTTCTATTCTTACTTTTTCCAAAACTTCCACTGGTTCTTCTATTTCCTCTTCTGGCTCTTCTGGATTTTCTGGTTCCTTTGGTTCTTCAGCTTCAATCTCTTCTATTACCTTCACATAGTCTCCAGATATCCAACCTGTTACTTTTGATGTATCTATTTTATACCATCCATCTTTTTCATCTACAGTAGTATATACTTGTCCCTCATATACTTGAAATATCCTCATACTACTTATTGTTGGTCTTTCTCTGACATTTAGTATAGGAGTTGTTACTTTTATCTTTTTATATGCCTTTTCTTCTTCTGGTTTTTCTGGCCCTGGTTTGGATGTACTTGCTTTACTTAAATAATCTCCATGCACCCAACCTGTTACCTTTGAGG
>NZ_WSFU01000135.1 GCF_016820635.1 Anaeromonas gelatinilytica
TCTTTTGATAGAGAAGCCTTTAGTAGTTTAGAACCCCATTCCTTCAGGTGTGGGAGCAGTCAGGTAAACATAATCCTGAATATAAAGAATGGTATTTAAAAGAAAAACAAAAAATTGAAAATGCCATAGATCAAAATAATATTATGCGAATTAATCATATCGGGAGTAGTGCAGTTGAGGGATTGATTTCAAAGCCAACAGTGGATATTTTGTTAGAAGTTGATTGCAATAGTGATATCGAAAAATTGAAATTAAATCTAGAAAATTCTGGTTGGACACTCATGTCATTAAGAAAAGAACCTAATTTAAAAATGTCATTTAATAAAGGGTATACTCTAAATGGCTTTGCTGAGAGAGTTTTTCATCTTCATGTGCGTTATTTAGGAGACTGGGATGAATTATATTTTAGAGATTATCTTTTAATTCATAAAAAAGTCGCTAAAGAATATGAAGAATTAAAACAAAAGTTAAAAAAGCAATATGAGCATGATAGAGACGGATATACAGAAGCAAAAACCGAGTTTATTACAAGATGGACAAAGCAAGCAAGAAAAGATTTTGCTAATAGATATGTGCCATGATTATGAAAACAATTTTTATTAGTGCTGTGATGGATTTCAGCGGGGAGATGTCTGAGATGGGTTGTACGAAACTAGGTACAGGGAAGTTCATATAACAAAATATTGCCGGTTTTGTTCCTAACATTGCTGCACCTAAATCCAGTAAGATAAGAGCTATATAAAGTCGCTGGACTTCGGCAATACTTGAACGTTAGTTAAAAGACCATGTAATTTGTAGTATTAAAAAGGAGTAGAAAATTGAATAAATATATCCCCAATATACTTTCTATATTAAGAGTTATATGTTCAGTCTTATTGATATTATTAATAGATAACCGGATTGGATTTGTGTGTCTTTACTTAGTAATAGGTTTAACTGATGTACTTGATGGTTTCATAGCAAGAAGATTTATGGTTGAAAGTAACTTAGGAGCAAAATTAGATTCAGTTGCTGACTTTGTCTTCTATATTATACTGTTTTTTATATGTGTAAACTTATATTCATCAATTATTACAGTAAGTTATAAAATAGCAATAATAGTAATAATTTTTATAAGATTAATTAATCTATTGTTAACTAAAATAAAATATAAAAAATTCGTTTTTGTACATACAATAGCGAACAAGGTATCAGGTGTTTTACTATATTTTTTGCCTGTGGTTATTTTATTCAAACAGAATGATATTATTATATGGATTATATTTATAGTTGTCTTTATTGCAGCTATAGAGGAATTGTCAATTACAATTAAGTATTCGGAGGTTAAATTAAATCGCATAAGCATATTTTGTAAGTAGAGAATGGTCTATTTCCTAACATGGCGTTTACGGTTTCACTATTGTTTCGGCCAAACTCACTCACCAAGCCAAGTTTGGATAATGTAGTACATAGAAGATTGTCTTGTGGAAAAAGGAAGCCAGAAGAAATAGAATTTATATTTAACAAGATAGATTAAAAGGAGGATTATAAATGATAGATGAAATTGGTAATTATCTAGAGAAATTTGATGAAAAGACAAAGCAGAGATTTCATATACTACATGAACTTATTTATGAAAGTACTTCAAAAACAATTCATGAAAAACTGTGGGCTAAATTGCCATCATTTTATGTGGAAAGTAATTTTATCCGTGTTATTCCTTTTAAAGACCATATAAATGTAGAGGCGAAGGCAGTTTTATCTCATAAGGATGAATTATCTGAATATAAAATAACCCCTAAGGGCATGTTGCAAATTTTCCATAATCAGCAAATTTCTAATGAACTGCTGAAAGTGATATTTAAAGAAAGTCTAAAATAGACAAGCAATCAGAAAGACACATGTACAATCATAATATCTTACTGAATAGTAAGGCTAGAAGAATCTGCTAGCTGTTTTTATTAGTTATATTTATGATGTGTCAAAATGTTATGAGTAACCTTGTTAATAAAAAGTGAGCATATAAAATTTTTGTATTTAGATTTATAGATATAAAAATTTAAAAACTATTATAGTCATTTGTGAGAATGAATAAGTAAAGTAATGTTATAAGACATAAGATTTATAATAGAAAGTAATAAAGAGAAGGAGAATTATTGTGAAAGTGAAATTAACTATTTTGGAAAGCAAGTGTCGAGGAAATTATCATAAAGCAGGAGATAATTATATAGTAGAAGATATTTGTCCTCCAATATGCCATGAACTATGGCAGAGTATATATCCTAGTGTTTATACATTATTGAATAATGGTGATTTAGATTATGGATCTATTAGAAAAAAGAAATTTGAAATGAGGTGCCCAGATAATGGTAGAGTTTTAATACAAGGAGAAGTAAGTGAAGATTAGAAAATAGATAATTATAGAACATAATTAAAAAATATTAAAATATAATGATTAGATTTTAATAGATGTGAATTAGGATGTAACACTATTTATCATATAAAAGTATATTAGCATAAATATATATAAGGGTTGATATTTGAGGCATTGTGTATTACATATTTTCACTAGAAAAAAAGTTTTATTAAAGTGTCTAGCTTTCAAAATGGAGTGATAAATATGAAAATATTTATAAGTTATAGTTATAAGGACAAAAATTATGCTGAAAAAATTTTAAGTGCTTTGAATGACGCAGGTCATGATGTTCGGACTGATAACTTGCAAATAAATTATGGGTCAAATTTATTAAGTCAATTTAGTGAAGTAATTAAATCTGTAGATATTGTAATTTTACTAATTAGCAAGAATTTCTTTAATTCCAAAAAGCTAATGAAAGAGTTTTCAGCAATTGTATTTACTGAAATATCAAAGGGGAATAGTAGGATTATATTGGTACTTATAGATGAAGTAAATATACCGAATTATTTATTAGAGAATAGATGTTTTAACTTTTCAGATGATTTTGATAGAGGACTTGAAAGTCTTTTAGAGAGTTTTAATGATAATATAAACAAAATTGAGAGTACTGATAATTTCAAATGTTCTGCAGAAGTTAGAAATAAGAAAACTACTAATATTTATGATATTAAATTAATATCAAAAGCATTAAGAGAAGGATGTCTTACTTTAGTATGTGGTGCAGGTATATCAATGGGGGCAGGATTACCATCTTGGAATAGATTGTTGTTACAATTATTAAAATTAATGGTGGATAGAATTTCAGATAATTATAACATTCAACTTGATGATGATAGTGCCGAAGAATTTAATAATAAATATTTTCCTTCATCATTAATTTTAGGTAGATATCTTAAAATGAATCTTGGGGAGGATTTTTTAAATGAAGTAAGAAATACTTTATATACAACCAATGTTAATACAAGTGAAACCATAAATGAAATTGTAAATTTAGCTCGACCACAAAGAGATAGAAAACCTTTAGATTCAATTATAACTTTTAATTTTGATACATTAATTGAGGAAAATCTTGAAAAACAAAATGTAAGTTTTAAATCCATATTTTCTGATGGTATGAAAAATGATTCAAATGAGATGCCTATTTATCATGTACATGGTTATTTGCCAAGGACAGGTGAAATACCTGAAGATACGGATATTGTTTTTAGTGAAGATGCTTATCATAACCAATTTATTGAACCTTTTAGTTGGTCTAATTTAATACAATTAAATAAATTGCATCAAAATACATGTTTATTTATTGGTATTAGTTTAACTGATCCAAACTTGAGGAGATTGTTAGATGTTGCTAACCGTAAAAATGTAAATAAAAACTTAAATCATTATATAATTAAGAGGGTACCAGAAAATTATAATAAGGATAATAAGATTGATAAATTAGCTTTTTTCCTTGAAGAACAAGATGCTAATGATTTAGGTTTAAATGTGATATGGGTTGATAAATTTAGTGAAATTCCAAAGATACTTAGAAAAATTTATAATGGGGAGGCAATTGATGTTAAAAAAATATAATGAACTTAAAAGTATAGTAGAAAGGGAATTATCTTGTTCCGCACACAATATTGATCATGTTAAAAGAGTTTTTAATACTTGTATTACTATAGCAAAAACCGAAAAGAATGTTGATTTGGATGTTTTGTTACCAGCTGCATTACTGCATGACATAGCAAGAGTAAAAGAAATTCAAGATAAAACTGGTGAAATTGATCATGCAGAACTTGGTAGTGATATGGCTGAAAAAATACTAGATGAATTGGGTTATAAAGAGGATTCAATTGAAAGAATTAAGCATTGTATTTTAACTCATAGATTTCGAAGTAATAATCCACCAAAAACGATAGAAGCAAAAATTTTGTTTGATGCAGATAAGCTGGATGCAATTGGAGCAGTTGGATTATCAAGGTCATATATGCTTGCGGGTCAACATGGACAAAGAATTTATATAAATAAACCAATAAAAGAATACATGGAGAATAATACTGTAGAGAATGGAAGGCTTAAAGATATATCTAAGCATTCACCAATGATTGAATATGAATTTAAGTTTAAAAATATTCCAAAGAAACTTAATACAAAGAAAGCAAAAAAACTTGCTAAAGCTAGAATCGAGTTTATGGATAGTTTTTTTAAAAGACTTAAATTTGAAATAGAAGGAATAGAATAAAAAATTAATATTTTCAAAGGAGGATTTTATATATGTTATTTGAAACTAATAGAATAAGATTACGAAAAATGACTGTTGATGATATACAAATATACAATAAATGGAGTAATGATGAAAATGTAATAATAAATACATATCCAAATTTAGATAGATATTCATTAGAGGATACAGGAAATTTTTATAAAAAAATTACAACCTCTGATAATTCTAAAACCTTTATTATTGAAGAGAAAGATAAGAAGACTGCTATAGGTATAACGACTTTATTAGACATTGATTTTTTCAATAGAAATGCTGAATTTATTATAGATATATGTGAAAAAGATTATTGGGGCAAAGGATATGCAACAGAAGTTTTAAAAGTAATGTTAGATTATACTTTTAAAGAATTAAATTTGCATCGTATTTATTTAAAAGTTTTTTCATTTAATAAAAGAGCAATAAAATTATATGAAAAATTTGGATTTAAGCATGAGGGAAATATGAGAGAAGCTTTATATAGAGATGGTAAATGGCATGATATTATTTTTATGGGATTATTACAAAAGAATTATCTAAAATAGAATTAAAGTAATTTGTTTTAAGTTAAAGTAAAACAAGGTTATGTAAGGCTATATAAATTAATGATTATAGAAATTATTTGGAGGGAATTAAATGATAATGCTAAGCAGAGATTCTTTTAATAAGACTAGTGAATCAATAATGAAATATGGAAGACCGCTAGAAAAAGCTCTTTTTCAAAAGTATTTTAGAAATGGTTCAGTTGAGAATATCATAAATGAAATAAAAAAGTTTCACAATGAAGACGGTGGCTTTGGTAATGGAATAGAATCTGATTTTAGGCTACCCTATTCATCACCAATGGCTACCTCTGTAGGAATAAGACTATTGTCTGGAATAGATGAACTTCAAGAATCTAAGGATGTGATAAAAGCATCAATAAGATATCTTGAGACAACCTTTAATAAAGAAATGGATGGTTTGTTGCTTCAGAAGAAATAAATAAATTTCCTCATGCTCCTTGGTGGCATCATGATAAAGAAAAAGGAATGACAATAATAGATAAAAACTGGGGAAATCCTTCTGCAGAGATATTAGCATATATTTATAAGTATAGAGAATATGTAAATAAACTAGATGTAGACATGTTAGTAGAATATGCGATTAATTATATTGAAAATAAGCAAAAATTTGATTCAGAAAATGAAATTTTTTGTTATATAAAATTATATGATGTATTGCCTAAAGAATTAAAAAGGAGACTAGAAAAAAGAATTATATATGCTATAGAACAAGTTGTTATATATGATGAGGAAAAGTGGCATGAGTATGTACCTACACCGGTAGATTTTGTAGAAAGGCCAAATGGTAGTAGTTTTGGTATTTTAGAATCTAAGATAAATGATAATATAGACTTTATAATTAGGCAACTGGAGTTAAATGGAAAGATTAGTCCACCTTGGGGAACGAGTTTTTATAATGAAGATTTAAAAGAAGCATACGATGAATGGATAGGGGTATTAACCTTTAAAGCTCTAACCATTTTAGATAAATTTAATAAAATAGCAATGTAAACCTGTATAGGAAAAGGAGAAAAGTATGCCAATGGGAAAATTTTATCAACCAGAAATAATAAATATTAATACGGAATTAAGATTAAGAGAATTTGATAATAAGTATACTTTTGCCCTTGATTGGTATCAAGATGAAGCTACTGTGAAATTGGTTGATGGCTTAGATGGAAATAGATATGATTTAGATAAATTAAAAAGAATGTACGAGTATTTGAATAATATTGGTGAATTATACTTCATTGAAATATTAGAAAATGATGAATTTATACCAATTGGGGATGTTACATTTTGGAAAGAAGATATGCCTATTGTTATAGGTGATAAAAGATACCGTGGAAAAGGTATAGGTAAAAAAGTAATAGAAGCATTAATAGAAAGAGCAAAAGAATTAGATTATAAGGAAATAAAGGTACGTGAAATATATACGTATAATGTTGCATCTCAAAAGCTATTTGAAAGTATAGGATTTGAAAAAAGTGAAAATACAGCTAATAGCTTTTCTTATAGATTAATCATATAAGAGATGAAATGTATAAAATTGAAAAAATATTGGACACATTTGATTCCTCAATCGTTATATATATGAAAGCATTAATCGAGGAAGTGATATCATGAATGTTTATTTGGCTTATCAAAAATACAATAGGGATTTCATTGCATATGCAAAATCTATTACTAGAAATAGTGATAGAGCCTTTGATTTGGTACAGGAGGCATATATATCTGCTCTAGAGCGAGAAGAAATATTTTGCAATATGAATGAGTATCAAATAAAAGGATGGTTTTTTACAACTATAAAAAATAAGAATATTGATGCTATACGGAAACAAAGTAGGTTAACCTATCTAGAAAATGATGGATTATTAGGGAAAAGTGATGGATTTGAAGAAAATGTAATTATGGCAGAATTAATAGATAAGTTACCAGAAAAAAATAGGAAAATTCTTATACTCAGGTATGAAATGAATTTAAATAGTGTGGAAATAGGACATATGTTAGGAATCTCGGACTCTACAGTAAGATCTCGATTAAGTGCTTCATTAAAATTATTAAGAAAGAAAATATAGGAGGAATGAAAAATGTCAAAAATCACAAATATTGGAATATTAGATGTTAGAGATATCACCGAAGAATTAGTTAAAGAAATTACTTCGATAGAAAATATAGAAATGCTTATTGAAAGTAATGAATCTCAAATATATTTAAAAAAATGTAAAAAAATCAATATTGGTGGTAATATGAAGATTTCTAAGGATGCAGATATAAACGTTTTAACTCAAAATGGTGTTATGAGATTAGATAAAGACTATTTAGAAGGACTTCTATCACCTACTGTTATTGTAATAAATGGAAATTTAATTATTGAAAAAGATGTTACTACAGATTTATTAAATGAAAAATTATATTATATTATAGTAAATGGTCAAATAATATGCACAAAAAAAATAGCGGGAGCAATTCAATCTAAAGGAATGGTGAATGGAGAGACTATCAAGTACAATAATGATTATAAGTTTTTTGATAATATGAAAATTACAGATAGATTTTTAAAAGGATTAAAACTTGATTCTAAATTGGCTTTTAGAAATTTAGTTATTATTGAAGATATTAACTTAAAGTTATTTGAAGAGAAGATATCAAATATAGAGGTTTTCGACAAACTAATATTATTAGATAAATATGAAGATGAAATATCAGATTATATAGATGAGTATTATCAAGTAGATAAAGTCTTAATACCTGAAGGTAGAAAGGGTACTAAATATATAGATAATGATATAAATATAGATGATAATTCAATTAAAAAATATAACCATACTGTTCTATATGTAGATGGAGATGTGGAAATATCCTTAGAAGATAGTTTAGTATTTAGTGAATATATAGAACATTTAGCATGTAATACAGTTATATGTAATGAAGAGAATTATGATATGATTAAAGACGTATTAAGTGAAGGGGTTAATGTAGAAATAGTAAAAGGAAAGTTATTGAAAAACACTGGAAAGATGATATTGTCAGGGGATATAGAAGAAGAGACAACAATAAAAAATATGGCGAAACTTGTTATTGACGAAAAACTTAGTTCTAAAAAATTCAATGAAAATGTTGTATCTATAACTAACTATGGACTTATTGAAGTGCCAGAAGATATGGTTAATATGGTAAAGAATAAGATGAAAAATAATTATGGTAAAATTAGTATATCATCGAATGGAAAAGATAAAGGAATACAAGATGAGGAAGATGTACTTTATTCTAACATGGGAGAGCTAAGATTGTAGGAAAATAAGAATATATGTAATAACAGAAATAATGTATCTTCTAAGATACATTATTTTTTATCAATTTCCTAGGAAATATTTCTATATTTGACATTTTCCAAGAAAAATATGTCAATATTTTTTTGAATCTAGTATCAAGTTTTACAAAAATAAAAGGATATATTTAAACTATATAGAAGTATAGGAATTAGAAGTTATATTCACTGGTGCAATGTCTAATCTGATTCTATAGGATACATGATAGGCTAGAATATCATTACTAGACATATCTTTGATAGTCGATAGATATGCCATTTGATTTATCCCGTAAGGGATGTAGGTGATGTCTGTAAGTAGAACCTTACCAGGAATACCCTGTTTGAAATCTCTATTTAACTGATTAGGTACTACTCTATGTTCTTTTGTTGCTTTAGCAATTTTTCTGTGCGGATTCGCTTTTCTTATGGGATAAATTATTTCATATTTTCGCATAATCCTTTGTTTTTTTATTTAATCTAAGTTTTTTCCTTATTATCTAGTAAATCAGGCAAATATTTTAAGCAATAGTTATGATAGCTTTTTAAATAAATTAATTTTCTTAAATAAAAGCTGACGGACTAGATTGGGAGTTTTACCAACATTTGGATTCACTTTTGTTTATTAGAGCTGGAAGGTAAACTAATTAGCAAGGAGAGAAAGTTTATCCATTAAAGACAAAGCTATATTATACAGACATTAGAAGATTTTAATATATATTTTAAAAAATTAAATAAAATATAAATTAGTACCTTTTTTCATTTAATGTATATTATATAGTATGTAATAAATATATTAAATGAAAGAAATGAAACTTTATGTCTGATAGAGGTGGAATCTTAGGTCATTTTGGAGGCGGATGTGATAGTGAGTTACTATTTTTCTTCTTGCTATTAGTTGTATTATTTTGTAAGCCTTATTTAGGTTGCAAATACTAATATAGCATTAAGGATATAAGAACTTTATGATACTAAAAAGGGGGCTGTTTCATAACTAATTTATTAGTTATGAAACTCCTCTTTTTTTATGTTCTAGTAAGCAAACACGCTTCATAACTTTTAATAAAACTAAATATATTTTTATTTATGTAATTTTAGACATGACGAATAGAACTTAGAGTTCTCTAAGTTCTATTTAAATCATGATGTTATTATAGCTATATTGCTTCTTTATATCTGGTAAAGCCTACTTCATCAGAGATTTCGCATCAAATTTCCAGTAAAAATCGGAATTTACCATTTTTACGATAAATATTAATAATTTTTATAAATCAACGGGCTATCGCCAAAAAAAATCTTTAAGTGCTAAACTTCTGATAAAATGTTAAGTGTTACTTGTCCAATATCCATAGAAGGTGGTTATTGTCAGGCAAGCGGTGACAATTTTTTCTTAAATTTAAATTATCCAATAATTATTAATTTTCATGGTTTGAATTATATTCTTACCACATATGATTCCCATTAAATAGGGAAAATTAAAAATTTTAAAATTAGTCTTCAAGGGGTAATGAGATAAGATGCTTTATCTAATTAATTTATATTATATTTAGATATTTTGAATTTTTTATAAAAATAAAGGAACTGGAAAAAGTTTATAGAAATAAGAAAGGAAAGGTTAGGAAAGATAGATGTACTATACTTTTTAAGATTACTTTAAATATCTTAAGAAAATATGTTATGGTATAAAATTTATAAAATTGGTTGCTTTTGGGAGAAAAAGAAGGTAACTTTTTAACAGAATGTGGAATTGATTTTAGATAGATTAATGAAATATAGCATGCAGACATAAGTAAATATTCACGAACCATAGTTCGCAAATCTTCCCATATTGGGATAAAAGACGAATTATAGTTCGTGAATGCAATAGGTTATCTGAAAGAGCAATATAATTTCAAAGAACAATTTTGAGGTCTAAATAAATATAGTATAGAATTGGTTTGAAATTATACTAAATAGTCGAAGGTTATTTATAAACAATGTAACAAATAAATTTGAATTTGGAGGTTAATCATGAAAAAATGGTATGATGAGGAGTACGAATGGGAAATTGAGGTAATAAGGTTTCTCAGCAGTGACCACACAGAGCGGTATTGTCGGAACGGCGAGGAAGTCGGAGATAAGTATACTTGCACCTATGGCTGTCCTGTAAATACGGATGGACAGGGTATTTGCTCCAAAGTAATGATGATTATGTTCCCAATCATGGAGGCTGTCAGAAGTGGCGGAGATTTAGAGAACATCGGTGGCAATGGCAAATATAGCAAGGATATTGTATGTCCAGATGGTTGCGTTATGTTCAGGCTGACGGCAAAGAAACTTGGAAATGAGAATTTTTATAAGGGGAAGTTTTTTGATTAGTTTTGATTTTAATGTGTTCAGTTTGAAGATAAGCCGAAATGTATAAATTCCAATTTGTAGGTTAGATATTTGGCAAAACACAATCTATATATAATTTAAATAGTATATTTTATATTTAAGAAAACAATGATTAAAACATAAATAAAATTGACTAAAAATTATTATAGAGAGGATTAGCTATGATTAACACTCAAGAACTAAATGATTTTTATTCTACTGCTAAAGAAGAAAGTAAAATTAAAAGGATTCAAAGATTTCTCACTAATAAAAATATAAATCCCTAGTATACTTATAAACTATTTAAGAATTATAAAAATCATTCAAAAAAAATCTATATAATTTTTGATCATACAACCATTAAAGACAAGTTTATTATTTTGCAATTTTCATTAAAAATAGGAAAATGGGCAGTGCCACTTTGGTATAGAGTTTTTAAATATAAAGAAAAAGATAATAAAAAGTTTAAACATGTTAAAGAAGGTTTAAACTTTATTTATTCAATAACAAAAGAATATGACTATGAA
>NZ_WSFU01000048.1 GCF_016820635.1 Anaeromonas gelatinilytica
ACGGCACCACTAACGGTTGCTTGTGGTAGCTCCTCTAATGTGAAATTAGCTTCAGCAGTTCCATCTGCTTCCAAATTAACTGTTTGTTCGTCTGAATAGAATCCATATGATTCTGCTACTACTGTGAATGTACCAGCAGCATGCATTAATGAATAGGATCCATCTTGTGGGTTCGTTGCTACGGAACGACCACTTTCAAGAACACTAACTTGTGCACCTAATGGAATTGCACTAGGATTAACCTCGTTCTCTTGTGCTTGAGAATCATCGTTCTCTTGTGCTTGAGAATTATCATTTTTCGGTGTGCTTAGCTCTGCATTAGCTACGTTTACCTTTTCTTTATTTACGACAGGTACATCGTTAACTGATGGAGTTTCATCAGCTGCTAACCCTAAAGAAGTGTCTGATAGTGCTACATCATCAATGTACCAACCAGGATACATAACACTGAGATCTGAAGTAAAGTGGAAACTAATGTAAACTCGTTGACCACTATAGTCAGATAAGTCAACTTCTGTTGCTAACCAACCATTTGAATTACCGTTAAAGGTTTGTAAATTTGTCCAATTTTCTTGATCAGTTGAAATTCTTACATAGCCATAATCATAGTTACTTTCAAGGCTATACCAGTTGTTAAATTGTAAGTAAGATTCACCCTCTGGTAAATCAATTGGAGGCATCATAAGTGTATCATCGGAAGAATTAGCATAGTCTCCATCCAATACTGTTCCATATACCTTTTCACCAGATGCTGCCTCTCCAGGACCAGATGTTGGCTCTCCCCACTCCCAGCTATCGTTGTCACCATAAGAAGTCCAACCTACTGGAGTTGATTCAAAATCTTGCTCATATCCAACTGTAATTCCTGGATTTACTGCTACCTCATATTCTTCACTCGTTACGGTATTGTTACCGAAGTCATTAATGACAAAATAATAAGTGAAAGAATCTCCTTCAATAGCATTGCCAGGAACTGTTACAGCATATTCTCCTGCACGGAAGTCACCAGATACTCGACTTGCTTCATACACTTGGTCACCAGTGTGTAACTCAACAGAAGTAACACTGATATTATCACTAACTTGAAGTGTTAACTCTAAATCCATTCCTTTGAATGTCTCTACTGGTGCTTCATGTTCAAAGGTAGGTGCTTCTGTATCTTCACCATCCATTGTTACTTGACCTTCAATGGTACCTAGACCAGAAACAACAGATGAAACAGCTGCAAATGCATCGATAATTCCATACCCATATCCATTATTAGGAGATTCTGGGAACTGACTATCTGTTCCAGCTTCTGAATCAGCTGTGTTCATTAATATTTCTTCAAGGGTATCCACATCTAAACCTGCATTAGCAGATCTTAATAGCGCTACTACTCCAGCATTTGCAGGTGAGGCCATGGATGTCCCACTATAACCAGCATAACCTCCACCAGGAACAGAAGAACGAATTCCTTCACCAGGAGCAGAAACATCTGGCTTTATTTCTTCATAAGGTGATGGCCCTTCTAAAGAAAAGCTAGCCTTATCATCATTGCTATTAGTTGCACCTACAGCAAATGACTCTGGATAGTTTGCTGGTACAGCAACTGACCCTGGTCCGCCTGGGTTAGTTAATGTAGTATTTCCAGCAGCAAAACTAGGGAAGATGTCAGCTGCACGCCAAGCAATTACTGCATCGCGATACCATTCATTAAGACCTGGCCCGCCACCCCAAGAGTTATTTACTACATCAGGTGCCATAGCTACATCACCACCTGGAGCTAAAATCCACTCTGCTGCTGCAAGTAGATCTGTATCGTATGCTCCATCAGGAGTAAACGCCTGAACAGCGATCCACTTCGCACCTGGTGCCACTCCAACTTGGTTAGAGCCATCAGCTTCACTACCAACCATTGTTCCCATTGTATGTGTACCATGACCATCAATATCATGCGGCTCTGTTTCATCATTTACTGGATCATAAAAACTATACGTATGATCTACTTCTCCAGTTACGGGATCAATTCCACGATATTTTTCCGCTAATGCAGGATGTTCCCAATCAACACCTGTATCAATATTTGCTACAACAGTTCCTTGACCATCAATACCCATATCCCAAACTGCCGGTGCACCGATTCGTTCTATGTTCCATTCAATATCTTGAGTCGTATTTTCAGGTTCGTCAGCTGTATCAGTTGGAGTAATTAATTGTCGTAATTCATTTGGTAAAAGCTTCTCAACTTCTGAAAAAGCAGCTACCTTTTCAGCAACCTCTTTCGTAGCTGTTACTGCCATACCGTTAACGATATGATAAGATTCTATATCTTCAGCGTTTCCTTTTTCCACTTCCTGTTCAAGAAATTGCTTAACATTTTGTTGAGATTCCAACGCAGTCGCTTTTAATTCAGAAACAACTGCAGAGCGTTGCGCATACTCTTGTTTCAAAGCAGAAAGGTTTGCTTTTTTAGCATTATTTTTGGCCTCTAAAGCTACCGCCATTGGATCCGCTTTTTCCGTAAATTTTATTAAGAATGTTACTTTATCCTCTTTTTCAAATTGATCTAGTAAACTATTATCTACTTTTGCTTGGATAGAAGCCTTTGAATCGTTTACAGCAAGATTCACCTTGTCACTCGATTCAGCACCTACAAATTCAGGTGTAATAAGTGAAAAGATCATTAATAGAGTCGCTACTATACTGAATACTCTAACCTTTTTTTGTCTTTTACTCATTATTCTTCCTCCTCTCAAAATTTAAACCTTGAAAAACTCTTTATCTACTACATAAAGTAAATTTTCAATCAGTAGGGGTTTTCTTCATTCCCCATTGATTGTTAGCGAGATAAACTAAATTTCATTTTTACTATCATATAACTTGTCCAAGTCTTACTGCCAATTACATGCGGGATAAACTCAAAATCCCTATCTTTTTTCTCTGCTAACCGTTTAAATGCAAAAATACAATCATTCATGATTAACTGATAACCAATCTTTTCCTCACCTACAAAACCTAATTTAACTAATTTCTTTAATGAATTATAAACTATAACATGGCTAATCTCTCCTTTCCAAAAATTAATAACCTGAGTAGACGTAATCACCTCCAATCGATAAATAGATTTTAAAATTCATTCATTAACCTCCTTGCAAGATAAATTCCTCCTCTCATAGTTTAAAGTAAATAAACAATTTTTCAATATTAACTACAATATGATATTTCCAGTAAATATCGATCTATAAAAAAGGCGGACTAGAAATGTGTCCGCTTCGCTAGGGAAACCTAGTTTCCCTTCGACGGTGCATAAAACGTGCACCTGAGCA
>NZ_WSFU01000133.1 GCF_016820635.1 Anaeromonas gelatinilytica
AGAAAAGTAGTATCAACAAAAAATGCACCAGGAGCAATAGGACCTTATTCTCAAGGAATAAAGATGGGTAATTTTATATTTACGTCAGGACAATTACCAATGGATCCAGAATCAGGAGAATTAATTTCAGATATTAAAAAGGCAACAGCTAGATCTCTTGATAATGTTAAGGCAATATTAGAAGAGGCAGGAAGTAGTATGGAAAATATAATAAAGGCAACAATATTTGTAAAAGATTTAAATGATTTTGGTTCAGTAAACGAAGTATATGGAACATATTTTAATGATGAACCACCAGCTAGGTCTTGTGTAGAAGTAGCAAAGTTGCCTAAAGATGCAAAAGTTGAAATAGAAGTTATTGCAGCAATTAAATAAAGGATTTATTAAAATGGAGAGATGTGACTGGTGTAAAGGAAATGAACTATATATAAAATATCATGATGAAGAATGGGGAGTACCAGTTCATGATGATAGAGTTCATTTTGAATTTTTGGTATTAGAATCTATGCAAGCAGGATTAAGCTGGATAACTATATTAAAGAAAAGAGAAAATTTTAGAGAAGCATTTGACAATTTTGACTATGAAAAGATAGCTACATATGATGAAGATAAGATAGAAGAATTATTGAATAATAAGGGTATCATAAGAAATAGAAGAAAAATTAAAGCAGCCATAAATAATGCAAATGAGTTTATAAAAATAATAGAAGAATTTGGTAGTTTTGATAAATATATATGGAAATTTACGAATAATAATAGGATAATTAACTACTATAAAGAAATTTCGGAAGTGCCAGCAAAATCAGATTTATCAGATACAATAAGTAAAGATTTAAAAAAGAGAGGATTTAAGTTTTTAGGATCAATCATCATATATTCTTATTTACAAGCAATTGGAATTATAGATGATCATAAAGATTCATGTTATAGAAAAAAATAAAGTTTAAAAAGCAGTTGATATTTCTTATGCATAAGAAATATCAACTGCTTTTTTATTGTCTAGTAGCGTTTACTTAATAAAAGGTTTAAATTATTGATAAATATAAGGATTAATAGCCACAGAAAATATTGGAAGACAATAAAAAACAGGAGTTGTAGGGGATGAAATCCCCTGCCGTATTAGAAGGGTGCTCAGGTGCATGTATTATGCACCGTCAAAGGAAAACTAGGTTTCCCTAGTGAAACGGATACGATTTTTATCCGTCTTTTTATATATTGATAGGTTATTAGCTAATGTAAGTAATAATATTCAAATATTTTGTCTAATATATTTGAATTGTATGTAGAAATAGTTTACTTAGAACTTAATAGAATGGTGGGTACAGAATTTTATATTCTACATATAATGATATTGATTATAAGATTTATCAAAAGGAGGAAAAGATAAATGCAGTTTTGCTATGGAGATAAGAATCATATAAGAGTTTTAGAGGAAGCTCAGTTTTGGAAGAGACAAGAAGCAGAACATACTGTAGTCATTAGAGAAATGGCAGGAAATTTAGAAGAGGAATTTACAGAGGAATTAAAGGCAAAATATGAGAACTTTAGTTCAACGGAAGCAACTATTACTCAATACATTGAAAGATTAATTAGAACTAATTATATGATAAATTCTGAATTAGAAGAAAAAATTATAGATTTAATTGAATTTACTTTATGTCAAAGTGAAATGTTTGTAGACTTTTTAAGTACTATGCTGAAGGAAAGTCCTGCGGTAAAAAATAATGTAGTAGTTAGTGTGGTAGTTAGTCATATTATGAGAGAATCTCAGTATTATGTTGGCGTTGCTAAGGCTTATCTTGCTTATATGTCTTATATATAGAATGGCATTAAGGAATGTTTAGGGTGAATAGGTAATAATTATAGATGAATACAAAGATTTATGTTTTATAAAATAAAATTACAAGCTTAGTGACACATTATATGTTGTTAGGCTTTTTTATTTTTCAAAAATTGAATAGAATCAAGTATTCATTTTATAATGTATTTAAATTGAAAATTTTAGGGGGGAATGATTATGACAAATAAAACATTTAAACTGGAGACATTAACATGCCCAACTTGTGTAATAAACACCGAAGAAGAATTAAAGCAGGCTTTTAAGGAAATTAGGGAGAATACATTTACAGGGAAATAGTAGTGAGACTTAGGTAGCAAAATAAATAGAAAAGAGCGAATAAATTTGTTTGCTCTTTTCTATTTATAGTATAATAAACTAAAATAGTTTTCATTATATTAGACTTAGTATTTTATTATGTTAAAACATATATTATATAATAGGATAGTATATAAAAAGAGGGAGGGAAGAGTAAATGAATAAAAAGATATTAGGTATTATTATCATCATAATAGGATTATTATTGCTTTTAAATTCTAATGGTCTGTTAAATTTAAATATAGGAAATATAATTTCAACATATTGGCCTTTAGTACTTATATTAGCTGGGGCGTATAGTATAATGACTAATAAAGCTACTAAAATTGGAGGAATAATAGTATTAACAATAGGTATCATATTTCAATTAAGGAATCTTGATCTTTTTAATATATTTAATTATTTAGAGTTTTGGCCTATTCTAACTATAATTACTGGAATATATTTTATATTTCCATTTAATGATAAATGGAACGTGGAGCAAAAAGATAAAATTAATCCTGTTGCAATATTCTCTGGTTTAAGTCTTAGAAATACTTCCAATAAATTTAAAGGTGGTGTGTCTACTGTATTATTTGGAGGAATTGATTTAGATTTGACGCAAGCTGAAATTGAAAATGATGAATTAGCTACATTAGATGTATTTGTTGGTTTTGGTGGTTTAGATATATTTGTGCCAGAAGATTGGAATGTAGAAATTAAAGGATTACCTTTATTTGGTGGATGGGATAATAATACAAGAAATAAGGGAGATTTAAGTTTGCCTAAGTTAAGAATAAATTGTTTAGTTATGTTTGGAGGATTTGATGTAAAAGATTATAAGACTAAATAAATCACATGATAAGTATGAAATAACAGAAAGGGTGATTCTAATCACTAGATGGAACAGTTTAGGACATAGGGGAGATAATACAGAAAATCTAGTAAATTCTATAAACGAATTATATGATAAACAGAACTTAGCACTTATAACTAAAGTACCTACTCCAATAAAAGTGATTAAAATTCATTTAGGGAAAATAGTTGAGGCTTTTTTTGAAGAAAAATCCACTGTTGATTATAATGGAATAGTTCAAGGATACGGTATTTGCTTTGATTCAAAGGAAACTAATAAAAATTATCTACCTTTAAGCAATATACATCAACATCAAATTGATTATATGAATAAATTTGATTGTCAAAAAGGATATGCTTTTATTATATGTAATTTTAAAAAGATAGGAGGTTTTTATTTGATACCTATTGAAACTATAAATAATTTTTGGAATAATAGTAAAAAAGGTGGAAGAAAATCTATTCCAGTAGCAGGATTAAATGATAGATACATAGTTAAAATGAAAAATGGATTACCTGATTATTTAGATGCTTTGAATAAATATATTGATGATAAATTAAAAAATAAAGCAATAGTATAGAAATTTAGCCAGAGATTAATCTCTGGCTAAATTATTAAATAGTGATATAATATGAAATGAGAATACTTTTCTGAATTTTCAAATCCCAATATTTATTCAATAAATTATAATTATTTTATATTAGAAATGTATTATTTTATAGAAAGAAGGGGTAATATGAATAATGAATTGAAAAAAAGAAGTGAAGTAGATCCATCTTTGACTTGGGATTTATCCCATATTTTTAAGACAGAAGAGGAATATGAAAAGACTTTAGGAGAAGTAGTAGAAAAATCCAAGGATATAGAAAAGAAATACAAGGATAAGTTAAATAATTCAGATATTATATTAGAATGTATTGAAGAATATGAAAATTTATATGTAAAAGCTAGTTTAACTAGCGATTATACATATTTAGCCACATCTGTAGATGAAACAAATGATGTAAATCAATCTAAACTTATAAAAAATGATGATATCATATCGCAAGTCATGAGTAGAATTACCTTTATAAAAAGTGAATTACAAGAAATAGAAGATAGAATACTCGATGAAGCTATAGAAAAGACTCAAAAGTATAAGGTATATCTTAAAGATATAAAAAGAAGTAAAGTTCATATTCTTCATCCAGAGGTGGAAAAGGCATTTGCAGGATTATCTTCAGTATTAGAAGTTCCATATAAAGTATATAATCAAGCAAAATTAGCAGATATGAATTTTCCAAAGTTTAAAGTAGGTGGAAAAGAATATTCTCTTAGTTATGTATTGTTTGAAAATACATATCAAGTAGATAAGAATACTGAATTGAGAAGAAAATCTTTTGAAGTATTTTCAAATAAGATAAAAGAATATCAAAATACTATTGGAACTGCATATCAGACTCAAGTACAAAAGGAAAAAATTATATCTAATATGAAGAAATTTGATTCTATATTTGATTATTTATTATTTGATCAAAAAGTTGATAGAGAGCTTTATGATAGACAAATTGATATAATAATGGAAAGATTGGCTCCTCATATGAGGAAATATGCTAAACTCATTAAAAAAGTTTATAATTTAGATGAAATGACTTTTGCTGATTTAAAAGTATCCATAGACCCAGAATATGATCCGGAAGTAACCATAGAAGAATCAAAGAAATATATAGAAGGAGCATTGTCGGTGATGGGTAAGGAATACTTAGATATTGTAATGAAATCCTATAAAGAAAAATGGGTAGATTTTGCTCAAAATATAGGGAAATCTACAGGAGGATTTTGTGCCACTCCTTATGGAAAACATCCATATATTCTTCTTACATGGAATGGTCTTATGAGCGAAGTATTTACTCTAGTACATGAGCTAGGCCATGGTGGACATTTTGTGTTATCCCAGGAAAACAATAATTTGTTTAATGAATCTCCATCTCTTTACTTTATAGAGGCTCCATCTACAATGAATGAAATGCTTTTAAGTAATTATTTAATTAAAAATGAAGACAATGCTAGATTTAAAAGATGGGTACTATCTTCAATGATTAGTAATACTTACTATCATAATTTTGTAACTCATTTGTTAGAAGCTGCTTATCAAAGGGATGTTTATAAGATAATAGATAATGGTGGAAGTGTTCATGCTAAGAAATTGAGTGAAATTAAAAGAGATGTATTAGAGAGGTTCTGGGGAGATGAAGTAAAAATAAATGAAGGTGCAGAATTAACTTGGATGAGGCAACCTCATTATTATATGGGATTATATTCATATACTTATAGTGCAGGGCTTACAGTAGCTACTCAGGTGAGTCAAAGAATATTAAATGAAGGAGAAAAGGCAGTAGAGGATTGGAAAAATGTATTGAGAGCAGGAGGCACTAAGACTCCCGTGGAGTTAGCTAAAATGGTAGGAGTTGATATTACTACAGATAAACCTTTATTAGATACTATTGAATATATTGGTTCAATAATAGATGAAATAGTTGAACTAACAGAGGAAATGGAAAAAAGTAATTAAAAATATACCCCTATAATAAATAATTATTTATTATAGGGGATATTTATTGGAATAAATTAAAGTAAGAAAATTTGTGTAGACTAATCTAGCAGAATATAAAGGAAAAAATTATGATAAATTATTTAATTATAATTCTCTTATCTTTAGATTATAGAGTAGGAAGTAATAATTGAGTTTAGAGAATTTGATAAAAAAATATCAAAATCCTCTAATTCTTTTTGAGCTTTTTTGAGTTTTTTTGAAATTTTAAAAGTATAATAATGATGAAACCTTTAATAATATTATAAGAAAAAATATATAAAAGGGGGAGATTTAACATGGAAAGTCTTATGAAACAATTAGAGGCAATTAATCAGGTCTTATGGGGTCCAGTTATGTTAATTGTTTTATTGGGAACAGGGGTACTATTTACGTTGAGATTACGATTTATTCAAATTAGAAAGTTAAAGGAGATGTTTAAACAAATATTTAGTAGACCTACTAAAGAAAGAGAAGAATTAGGCTTATCATCTTTTCAGTCTCTTTCCACTGCTATAGCGGGACAGGTAGGTACAGGAAATTTAGCTGGAGTTGCTACGGCAATAGTAGCCGGAGGACCTGGTTCAATATTTTGGATGTGGATTAGTGGTTTTTTTGGTATGGGAACAATATTTGCAGAAGCAGTTTTAGGACAATTATTTAATAAAAATAAAAATGGAGAACTAGTTGGAGGACCAGCATATTATCTAAGATATGGATTAAAAAGTAAGATGTTAGCAGCTTTTTTTGCTATTTCGATAGTATTTGCTCTTGGTTTCATGGGCAATATGGTTCAATCTAATTCTATAGCCTTAGCAGTTAATAATGCTTTTAATATACCAAAGATAATTATAGGCGTGATAGTTGCAGCATTGGCGGGGTTAATTTTAATAGGAGGAGTTAAAAGGATAGGGGCATTTACCGAAAAAATAGTTCCATTTATGGCAGCTTTATATATATTAGGGGGAATTGCCATATTAGTTATTAATCATGAAAATATACTTCCTGCTCTTAAAATGATATTTTATGGAGCCTTCAATCCTAAGGCAGCAACAGGAGGGCTTATTGGAGCTACTGTAAAGGAAACTTTAAGGTATGGTATAGCAAGGGGATTATTTTCTAATGAAGCTGGAATGGGATCTACTCCGCATGCCCATGCTGTTGCTAAGGTGGATCATCCAGTTCAACAGGGATTAGTTTCAATGTTAGGAGTTATAATAGATACTGGTATAGTTTGCACAATAACAGCATTAGTGATATTAACAACAGGTGCTTTTGAGACTGGATTAACAAGCTCTGAATTAACTCAACAGGGGTTTCGCTTAGGTTTTAGTAATTTTGGAAATTTTGGATTATATTTTATAGCAGTGGCATTATTTTTCTTTGCCTTTTCTACTATAATTGGATGGTATTTTTTTGGAGAATTAAATATTAAATATCTTTTTGGTAAAGGAGGAGTGAAGTATTATAGATATTTAGTTCTTTTATGTATAGTTTTAGGTACATTGTTAGAAGTAGATTTAGTTTGGGCATTAGCAGATGTTTTTAATGCTCTAATGATAATACCAAACCTAATAGCATTAGTAGGATTGTCTAACCTAGTAGTAAAATCAGTAAAGGAGTATAGTTTTAAAGAAGAAAAAGAAGAGAATGTTTCAAAAACAAGTTAGTATGTAGAATAGAAAGTTCATTAAAGTTTCTTTTATTATTGAATAAAAATTTTCATTTTAAAAAAGCCTTAAATATAGGCTTTTTTAAAATGAAATAAAAGCTGGCATAAAAATTGCTATATTAATAAACAAAAAAGATAATGGAGAATTAAAAAACTGTATTTAAAAGATTAAAATTATTAGCCTTTAAATATGATGGAAGTGTGTAGAGTTTATATCAACAAGCTGAATAGGATAAATACAATTATATTTTATAAAAATGCAAAGAAAAATTATAGTGTATATTTTATTATTTATTGAAATGAACAAAAGAATTTTTAAAGTAAAGATAATTATGATATTATATTTAAAGTAGTAAAATATGATGGTAGTTTTTGATTATAGAAATATAGGAGGACTTTAATTGATAATAAAGTTGGTTAAAAGTATTATAAAATATAGATTCATAGTGATCTGTTTTATACTTGGAATTATTTTAGGTCGTTTTACAGCGCCGTATATAGTGGATTTTATTATGGGTGGAGATATAGCTGGAATAGCTGAAGATAAGGAAGATGAAGCTGTGATTACAACAAAAGAGGAAACGGTTGAAGAAAGTGTACCCTTTTATATAGAGAAAGAAGATGATCCAACATTGGAGTTGGGAACAGAAATAGTAGAAAAAGAAGGTGTTGATGGACTTAAAAAAGTAACATATGAGATAACTTTAACTGCTGGTGAAGAAACTGATAGAAAAGTAATAAGTAATGAAATTACAAAAAGTCCTATAAATAAAATCATAAAGGTAGGAACTAAAGAATTAGGAGAAAATCAAGAAAAGGATTTAGGAGAACGTCAAGAGTAGATATATATAATGTAATAAATTGTTTAATGAATATTTGTAATAATGTTAGTTAAAAGTAAAATAAAATCTAATTTAAGGAGGGGAATTATGCTTCATCTTAGAAAGATTAAGGCCAGAGATATAATGGATACTAATATATCTGGATTAAAATTAAATTCAAGTATAAATGAAGCAATAATATATATAGTAAATCATAATTTAGACAATATACCAGTTGTAGATAATGAAAATAAATTACTTGGAATTTTACCTAAAGTAGCCTTATTAGATAAAGTATCTAATTCTTATATTTATGAATCTAACATAAATGATTTAGTAGAAAATAATGAAAATATTTATATTAAAGAAAATGAAGATGGAAATATAATAAAAGATAAGCCTTATAGAGAAATTTTTGTAATTGATAATCAAAACAAGTTAAAAGGAGTATTAACGAAATCTAAATATTTAACAGAGCAATTAAATTTTTTAATATTGAGTATAAATTCTATTATAGAATCTACTAAACATGCTATTATAGCAATAGATGAAGAAGAGAATGTTATAATTTTAAATACTATAGCTGAGAAAATACTAGAAATAGATACCAAAGATTCCTTAGGAAAAAATATATCAGAGGTTTTACCTTCATCTAAATTACCTTTTATATTGAGAAATGGAAAAACAAATATAAATAATCTTATAAAAATAAAAAATAAGAAGATTATGACTAGTAGAGCTCCTATTGTGGAAAATGGAGAAATAAAAGGAGCTATTTCCCTATTTTCAGATGTTACGAAACATAATAATCTTTTAAAAGAATTAGAGGAAGAAAAAGATGTATCTCAAGTATTGAATACTATCTTAGAGACTGCATATGATGGGATAGTAGTAGTAGATAAAGATGGGTATATAACCATGATTAGTAAAGCCTATGTAAAATTTTTAAGACTAGAAAATAAAGATGTTATAGGAAAACATGTGACTGAAGTAATAGAAAATACAAGAATGCATATCGTTGTACAAAATGGAATATCTGAGATTGCAAATATTCAAAAAGTAGGGGATAATTATATGATTGCTTCAAGAATTCCTATAATTAAAAAAGGTGAGGTAGTCGGAGCTGTAGGAAAGTTATTATTTAGAAATTTAGATGAGTTAAATGATTTATATAAAAGAATTAATCTTATGGAAAAAGAACTTAAACAGTATAAGGGAGAATTGACTAAGTTAAATAGATCTAAATATACTTTTAAAAATATAATAGGTAAAAGCAAAAAACTTATTGATACTATAGATTTAGCAAAAAAAGGTTCTCAAACGGATTCTAATATATTAATTTTAGGAGATAGTGGAACAGGAAAAGAATTATTTGCTCATGCAATTCATAATCATAGCGATAGAAGTTTTGGTCCTTTCGTAAAGGTTAATTGTGCAGCAATTCCTGCTGAATTATTGGAATCAGAATTATTTGGGTATGAAGATGGAGCTTTTACTGGCGCAAGAAAGGGAGGAAAAATAGGTAAATTTGAGTTAGCTGATGGAGGAACTATTTTTTTGGACGAGATAGGGGATATGCCATTAATTATGCAATCAAAGCTTTTAAGAGTAATACAAGAGCGAGAAATAGAAAAAGTAGGTGGAACTAAACCTAAGAGAATAAATGTTAGAATAATAGCTGCTACTAATAAAGACTTAGAGAAAATGATTAGTAAAGGGGAGTATAGACAAGACTTATATTATAGGTTAAATGTATTTACTATAAATGTTCCTTCTTTAAAGCAAAGGTGTGAGGATATTCCAACATTAAGTTATTATTTTTTAAATAAATTGAATGATAAATATCATAAAAAGGTTAAAAAGATATCTGATAGATGTTTTAATTATTTAATTAATCATAAGTGGCCAGGAAACATTAGAGAATTAGAAAATGTAATTGAAAGAGCTATGAATTTAATAAATACTGAAGAAGTGATGGATGTGGAACATTTACCTAAGTGTGTATTAGGAAAGGAATATGTAAGAAGTCCTAAAAGATTAGAGGATGTGTTATCAAAGGCTGAAAAAGAAGCTATTATAGAAAGTATTAAAGCATCTAAAGGAAATAAAACAAAAGCTGCTAAAATACTAGGAATAGGAAGAACTACATTTTATGAAAAATTAAATAAATATAATCTGACAGATATTTAGATTTTATATTTTATATTTAATTGTTCTGAAATCAGTACTATAAAAAAAAGAATAAATATATTGTAGGGATATCTGAACGATTGATAAAAATTATACTATCCTATATATGATTTACCGAACACTTTTTTTTGGTAAAGAATATATAGGATATTTTTATTTTTAAAAAAGCCTTAAATACAGACTTTTTTAAAAAACAAAAGAAAATAAAGCTGGCATAAAAATTGCTTTTATTAATTAACGAACAAAAATATAGGGAGGAATAAAAATGAAACCTAAAGTTATGTCAGCTAAGGAGGCAGTGTCCTTAATCAAGGATGGAGATACTTTAGTTACTGGAGGTTTTGTAGGGAATTGTCATCCTGAAGAGTTAACATTAGCACTAGAAAAACGTTTTTTGGATGAAGAAAAACCAAAGGGACTTAAATTAGTCTATGCAGCAGGGCAAGGAGATGGAAAAGAAAGAGGTCTAAATCATTTAGCTCACGAAGGACTAATATCTAAAGTCATAGGGGGACATTGGGGATTAGCACCTAAGGTAGGGAAATTGGCCCTAGATAACAAAATAGAAGCTTATAACTTACCTCAGGGAGTAATTTCTCATTTATTTAGAGATATTGCAGCAGGAAAGCCCGGTACTATTACTCATGTGGGTTTAAAAACTTTTGTAGATCCTAGAATTGAAGGAGGTAAACTCAATAAAAAGACCAAGGAAGATATAGTGAGATTGATAGAGGTTGAAGGGAAAGAGAAGTTACTTTATAAGGCTTTTCCTATAGATGTAGCTTTTATAAGGGCTACTTATGCCGATGAGATGGGAAATGCAACAATGGAAAGAGAAGCTGTTACTTTAGAAGTTACTTCTATAGCACAGGCTGTTAAGAACTCTGGAGGTAAAGTTATACTTCAGGTGGAAAAAGTAGTTAAAAAAGGCAGCTTAGATCCTAGATTAGTAAAGATTCCTGGAATATATGTAGATGCTATTGTTGTATCTGATTCTAAGAATCATATGCAGACTTTTGAAGAAGATTATAATCCTTCATATACAGGCGAAATAAAAGTTTCAGTTGATTCTATAGGAAAACTTCCTTTAGATATTAGAAAAGTGATTGCTAGAAGATCAGCTATGGAATTAGTACCTAATGCAATTACTAATTTAGGTATTGGAATGCCTGAAGGTGTAGCAATGGTAGCTAGTGAAGAAAAAATTGGAGATAATATGAATTTAACTGTTGAAGCAGGACCAATAGGTGGAGTACCATCAGGAGGATTAAGTTTTGGTTCGGCTATTAATCCTGAGGTCATTTTAGATCAGCCTTATCAATTTGATTTTTATGATGGAGGAGGATTAGATGTAGCATTTTTAGGTCTCGCTCAATGTGATAAACAAGGAAATATAAATGTAAGTAAATTTGGTCCCAAAATAGCAGGATGTGGTGGTTTTAT
Source organism: Anaeromonas gelatinilytica (assembly GCF_016820635.1). Classification (GTDB taxonomy): domain Bacteria; phylum Bacillota; class Clostridia; order Tissierellales; family SIT17; genus Anaeromonas; species Anaeromonas gelatinilytica. The sequence goes on from NZ_WSFU01000133.1 coordinate 11,686, forward strand.
TAATATAACACAAAATGCTAAAGCAGTAATTTATTGTGGAACATTTACAGCAGGAGGTCTAAAAGTAGATATTAGTGAAGGAAAACTTAATATATTGCAGGAAGGGAAGATTAAAAAGTTTCTAGAGAGTGTAGAACAGATAACATTTAGTGGAGAGTATGCATCTGAAATAGGACAAAAAGTTTTATATATAACTGAGAGAGCTGTTTTCAAATTGAGTTCTGAAGGTCTAATACTTACTGAAATAGCTCCAGGAGTAGATTTGCAGAAAGATATTATAGATTTAATGGAATTTAAACCTATAATATCTAAAGATTTAAAAACCATGGATTCAAGAATATTTGAAAAAGAAGCTATGGGACTTACTATTGATTAATAGTAAGTATAGAAAATGTTTATGGGAACTTAAATAATATTTTAGAGGAGGAATATTTATGTTAGGCGTTATAGCTATTATATCTACACTAGTAGCACTTATGTATTTTGCTTATCGTGGGATCACTGTATTAATTCTTGCACCAATTTTAGCAATGATAGCAGCTTTATTAGCAGGAGAAATACCAGCTTTGTATGCATTGTCCGAAACATTCATGCCGGCAGCAGCAGGCTATATTACTTCTTATTTTCCAGTGTTTTTAACTGGTGCAATATTTGGTAAATTAATGGGTGTTACAGGAGCAGCCAATGCAATTGCAGAATTTATCTCTGAAAAATTTGGAGAAAAAAGAGCGATAACTGCAGTGGTTATAGCAACGGCTTTATTAACTTATGGAGGAGTTTCTTTGTTTGTTGTAGTATTTGCGATTTATCCGATTGGAGCTACATTACTTAGAAGAGCAGATATTCCTAAAAGACTATTACCAGGAGCCATAGCTTTAGGAGGGTTTACATTTACTATGACAGCTCTACCTGGTACTCCACAGTATATTAATACTATGCCTACTCTTTATTTTGGCACAGATATATATGCTGGTCCAGTGTTAGGAATATTAGCATCAGCTATTATATTGGGTGGGGGACTTACTTATCTGAATTGGAGAGCCAGAACCTTAAAGGCTAAAGGTGAAGGATATGGAGAACATCCTGATGAAGAAATACATGAAATGAATGACAAATTACCAGGAATAGGACTTGCAATTACTCCTATAATTATAGTCTTTGTACTTAATTTTGTATTTACTAATTGGTATTTCAAGATGGATTCAGTTATAGGCAAATATGAAGCATTGGATTCAGCGGTAAATGGTACTTGGCCAGTTATACTTGGACTTGGTGTAGCAATAATTTTTATATTAATAACTATGAGAAAGTTTATAGCTAATACAAATAAAACTGTATTTGATGGAGCAGTAGGATCATTACTTCCAATATTTAATACAGCTTCTGAGGTTGGATATGGTGGAGTTATTAAGTCTCTAGCAGCATTCACCACAGTAAAGACAGGTATAGTAGCACTAGCTATACCGTCGATATTTAAAGTAGGTATATCTACAACTTTACTTGCAGGTATAGTAGGATCTTCTTCTGGTGGTACAGCTATAGCACTTGAAGTACTTTCTGAAGAATTCTTAGCAATGGGAATAGCTCCTGGGGCTCTGCATAGAATCATGCTTGTAGCTGCCGGAGGACTTGATTCATTGCCCCATTGTGGTGCTGTAATAACATTACTTGCAGTATGTAAATTAACCCATAAAGAAAGTTATAAGGACATAGCCTTTAACACTATGATTTTACCTATAATCGCTGTTTTAGTAATATCCTTATTCTATTTAATAACAGGAATATATTAATAACTACAATATTAAAAAGGAGTGTTAGATGTGAAGGGTATAAGTTTTGAAGAACTAAAATTAGGCCAGAAAGCATCATTTCAAAAAACAATTACAGAAACAGATGTATATCTTTATGCCGGTATTACTGGTGATATAAATCCTGCTCATATAAATGAAGAAGTATCTAAGGAAACAATGTTTAAAGGAAGAATAGCTCATGGCATGTTAACCTCAGGTTTAGTGTCTGCAGTATTAGGAGTACATCTTCCAGGACCTGGAACCATTTATTTAGGTCAAGAGCTTAAATTTACTGCTCCAGTAAGATTTGGAGATACTATAAAAGCAGAAGTAAAAGTAATAGAAAAAATTGAAGAGAAAAATACTGTAAAACTTAAAACTATTTGTACAAATCAAAAACATGATGTTGTATTAAAGGGTATTGCCACAGTAATGCCTCCTAAATAATATTAATATAAATTCCCTGGGTCAGTTAAAGATTCAGGGTTTTTTAGATTAAAGAAATATGATATTTAACCAAATTATATATACAGTACAATTGTACGCCTACTTCTATATAATTTAATTAAATAAAATAAAACTAGGGAGTAATATTAATGGAATATAAGAATAAAGTTAAAAAGCTATTATCATTAAGTTTATTTTTGTTGACAATGTATTAATAATAAAATAATATTAAATTAAGAAAATAGTTGAGGGGATTGATTTCATGGAGGACAATCTTAAACAGATTCTTACTGAATTAAAATCAATTAATACAAGACTTGATAGTGTAGACCAAAGACTAGATGGAATGGATGCAAGATTTGATAGTGTAGATAAAAGACTAGACGGAATGGATGCAAGAT